>JBMOHI010000489.1:0-2276 GCA_049317925.1 Terrimicrobiaceae bacterium | reverse complement strand
TCGGCATCGGCCGGCTCGAGGCCGAACTCGGCATCGCCGTGACCGACTTTCATTTCCACGCCTATTGGATCACCCGCGCCTTCCACTGGTATTTCGTGGCGCAGGAGGACGACAAGATCCACATGGAAGGCCTTGGTCTTCCGGGCGAACGCATTCATGTCACCGGCATCCCCATCGAACCGGAGTTCGCCCGGCCGGTCGATCGCGCCGCCGTGCTCGCCCGGCACAATCTTGATCCCGCGAAACCCACTCTTCTCGTTGCCGGTGGGGCTCTGGGACTCAGTCCCGCCATCGCGGTGGTGCGGCGTCTCCTCCAGCTCAACCGCGACTTTCAGGCGATCATAGTCTGCGGAAAAAATACCGGCCTGCAAAAGGATATCGAAGAGCTCACCGCCGGACGCGGCGACCGATTCCGCGTGTTGGGCTACACCAGGGAAATGCCCGACCTGCTCGGGGCCGCCACCCTGCTGCTGAGCAAACCCGGCGGTCTCACCACGGCCGAAGCTCTGGCCCGCGGTTTGCCCATGGTCGTGCTTGATCCCATCGGTGGACAGGAGGAACGCAATTCCGATGTCCTGCTTGAGGCCGGGGCCGCGATCAAGTGCACCGAGGTGACCGTGCTCAACCACAAAATCAGCCGCCTACTCGACGATCCCGCCCGCATCGCCGCCATGAGTGAAAACGCCCGCCGCCTGGGCCGCCCCACCGCAGCCTCGGACATCGCCCGCATCGTGGCCGAATCCCCCGCTTGCAAGCCCGCCATCATCTCCCGCCAACGGGAAAAAGCTCTCCGCAAACGCATCGAAGCCCAAAAGGGATGAGGAGGATGGTCATTGGTCAATGGTCATTAGTCATTGGTTTCCGCCGCGCAAAACTCCCTGCCAATAACTATTGACCCATGACCAATGACTTTTTGTGGGGCGTTGCCAGCTCCGGCTATCAGTGCGAAGGCGGATACAATGGTCCCGGTCAGCCGCAGAACAACTGGGCTGAATCCGAAACCCAGGACCGCGTCATGCGCACCGGGCAGGCCGCTGATTTCTGGCACCGCTACGAGGAGGACTTCGCCCGCTGCCGCGCCATTGGTCTCACCGCTTTCCGCCTCAGTATCGAATGGCCGCGTGTGCAGCCCTCCAGTGGCACGCAGCGCTCCGCTCCGCCGGAGTTCGATCTCGGCGCCCTCGATCATTACACCGATATCATCGCCGCGTGCCGGAAGTCCGGCCTGGAACCCGTCCTTACCCTCCAGCACTTCACCCATCCGGCCTGGCTCGGGGTGGACGCGTGGCTGGATGACGAAACGCCCGCGCTCTTCGAGCGCTTCGTCGCTGTCACCGTCGCCCATGTCAATCAGCGGCTGATCGCGTTTCATCACCAGACTCCCCTGCATTGGTTCGTCACCCTTAACGAGCCGAATATGCTCGTTCTGAACACCTATCTGAACCGTCATTTCCCGGGCAATGCCGGCAGCGGCATGAAGATCGGTATCGCCGCCTACAACCGTCTGCTCGCGGCGCATGTCCGCGCGTATAATGCCATCCACGACCTTTATGAAGCGCAGGGGTGGAAGACGCCGCAGGTGACCATGAATACCTTTTGCAGCGACGTTTACTGGTCGGAAAAAATGCTCCTCGATCTGCTTTGCGTGCGCGAACGCGGCATAACCCGCGCCGGACTGCGCCGCTATCTCGTCAAGGGTTCCAAAAGCCTCCATCGCGCCATCCTGGCCGCCAAGCTTCCCTTCCACACCGACCCGTGGGTCTGGCTGGGCCGTCTTATTCATTATCTCACCGACTTCCTTGCCCCGAGCCGCGCCACGGCGGAGGCTTTCCGGTTTTTCCTCGATACCCTCGACCAATCAAAACGTCCTCGCGTGCTCGATTACCTCGGCCTCGACTATTACGATCCCTTCACCGGGCACATCTTCCGCCCGCCGCACTTTGCCGATCTCGAGTTTAAAAGCAAAAGCGTGCACGGCCACCTTATGGACGGTCTTTCGCGGAAATGGTGGGACTGGCATGTCTTGCCCGAAGGCCTGCATTTTTTCTGCCAATACTACGCCGCCGATTTCCAACGTGGTGTGCTCATCGCGGAAAATGGCATGGCCCTGCGCCGCAAGTTCGACAATAGCATCTCCCACGCCCGACGGGACCGGGTCACCCGCAGCGAATTCCTCCAGGCCCACATTGCCCAGGTCCGTCGCCTGCAATCCGAGGGCGTTCCCATGCTCGGCTATCTGCACTGGTCCATCACCGATAATTACGAGTGGGGTTCCT
>JBMOHI010000488.1:0-2278 GCA_049317925.1 Terrimicrobiaceae bacterium | reverse complement strand
TCTATCCGCTGCGGATGAAGACTTCTACAGCCTGACCGTTCCGGTGGAGAAGGGCTCGATTCAACTCGTCCAGTTCCCCCTGGCGGATTTCAAGAGCGAGAAAAACCCGGGCGCAACGCTCACGGATTTCTCGGTTCTGACCGGTGCGATCCAGATAAGCGACGGCTGGAATGGCTATCCCAAACCGGCCCAGGAAACCTGGATTTGCAAATTCAGCAACATTTACACTTACGGCGGCAGCGATGCCGCGCCGTCCGGAAAGGCTCCTGCCAAGACAGCAAAGTAGGCCGCATGTCGTTTCCCAACGATTTTACCTGGGGCGTTGCCTCGGCCGCGTACCAAATCGAAGGCGCACCAGCCGAGGATGGCAAGGGACCGTCGGTGTGGGATATGTTCTGCCGCAAACCCGGTGCCATCTGGATGGGACAGAACGGGGATGTGGCCTGCGATCACTATCATCGGTGGCAGGAGGATGTCCGGCTGATGAAGGATCTCGGGATCAAAGCCTATCGGTTTTCGATCTCGTGGCCACGGGTCATGCCGGAGGGCACAGGGCGCGTGAATCCGAAAGGGATGGATTTTTACAGCAACCTGGTGGACGCGCTTCTGGAAGCGGGTATCGAGCCTTGGGTGACACTTTTTCATTGGGATTACCCGCTAGCCCTCTATCACAAAGGCGGCTGGCTGAACCGGGACAGTTCGGACTGGTTTGCTGAGTATGCCTCGGTTGTCACACGGCACCTCTCCGATCGGGTTACACGCTGGATAACGCTCAATGAGCCGCAGTGTTTCATCGGTCTTGGTTTGGATAAGGGTGAACATGCGCCGGGGGACAGGCTTCGGTTTGATGAAGTGCTTCTCGCCACGCACCACACCCTGCTGGCCCATGGCAAAGGGGTCCGGGCCATTCGCGCGAACGCCAAGAGGACGCCTTTCATCGGCATTGCCATGGTCGCGGGACCCGGATTCCCCGTCACCGAATCGCCGGCTGACATCGAGGCGGCGCGAAAGGCCATGTTTCGGACAACCGAACGGACCGCCTTTCAAAACGCCTGGTGGTCGGATCCGATCTTTCTCGGTCATTACCCGCAGGACGGGTTCGATTTCTTCGGCGACATGGTGCCGGAGATTCATCCGGGCGACATGGAAACCATTTCGGAGCCAATCGATTTTTTCGGGGCCAATATCTACTATGGGTTTCCGTTCAAGGCGGGTGCCGATGGTGAACCGGAAGCCGTGCCTCATCCGCCGGGTTACCCGAAGACAACCCAGGATTTCTGGCCCGTCACCCCAACGGCGCTCTACTGGGGGCCGCGATTCCTGCACGAGCGCTACAAGGTGCCCATCGTCATCACCGAAAACGGGCACCAGAATGCCGATGTGATCTCCCTCGACGGCAAAGTCCACGATCCCCAGCGCATCGATTATCTCCAGCGTCACCTGATCGAGTTGCGGCGCGCCATCGCTGATGGCGTTCCGGTGAAGGGTTATCTGCAATGGTGCTTTGCAGACAACTTCGAGTGGGCGAAAGGCGACGCGATCCGTGTTGGACTGGTCTATACCGACTACCCAACGCAGCGGCGCATCCCGAAGGATTCCGCTTATTGGTATCAGGATGTGATCCGATCCAACGGCGCGACGCTTTGAGCGGCAACAAATCCTCGAACCAAAAATTCCATGCTCTATCCAAGAAACAATACCGCAACACTTGATCCGCAACTCTTCCGCGAGCCCGGTGCGGAATACCGGGGCGCGCCGTTCTGGAGTTGGAATGCCAAGCTGGACCGCGACCGACTCTTCGCCCAACTCGAAGCTTTGAAAGCGATGGGGATGGGAGGTTTCCATATTCACTGCCGGACGGGCCTGGACACGCCCTACTTGGGCGAAGAATTTATGGGGCATGTCCGTGCTTGTGTCGAAAAGGCGAGGGAGGATGGGATGCTGGCGTGGTTATACGATGAAGACCGCTGGCCGTCCGGCTTTGCCGGCGGTCTGGTGACACGCGACGTGCAGCACCGGGCGAAGCATCTCCTCGTAACCGCAACGCCATACCGTGGTCAGACGGATGCCCACGTCGGAGACGAGATGTTCACCGGACGCTTCGAAAACGGAGTTCTTGTGGCCCGGTATCACATCGAGTTTGTCGACGGATGCCTGGGATCTTACCGGCGTCTGAACGAAGGCGAACCCGGCGCAAACTGGTTCGTTTATCTCGAAACGCCGCGGCCGACGCCATGGTTCAACCACCAGACTTATGTCGACACGCTCAGTCCGGCTG
>JBMOHI010000487.1:0-2282 GCA_049317925.1 Terrimicrobiaceae bacterium | reverse complement strand
CTCATTCAAGGCGGGAATGCACAACGAGAGACGCAGACCCTGACGCTGCTTCGCCACCAGCAAGGTCTCTCCGTCCGCAAACTCCCCGTGATGAAATGTGGCTATCGAGGACTTCACGCGGCAAAGTTCAACCACGTTGTCCGCTCCGAGTCACGTGTTTGTCATCCGTGGAAACCCTGACATCTTGCCCGCCTTGCATTAACGCCGCGACAGCCGGACATCGGCCCACACAGCCAGAGCAAGGACCGCGCCACGGGCGATGTATTTGGCCTCGGGACTCACCGCCAGAAGGGTCATGCCGTTAAGCAGCACGGCCATGATCAATGCCCCCATCAGCACACCGAAAACCGTGCCGCGTCCGCCTTTTAAACTCGTTCCGCCAATCACGCACGCCGCCACGGCGTCGAGCTCCATCAAGGTGCCGACAGTCGTCGTGCTCGCGCCCGCATAAGCCGTCTGAAGAAATCCGGTTATCGCGACGATGATGCCCATGATGAGAAATGCGCCGATGGACACCTTCGCCACCGGCACGCCGCTGACCACGGCCGCCTCCTCGTTGCCGCCAATGGCGTAGAGATAACGGCCGAACGGCGTCTGGCGGGTCAGGGTATAAATCACGAACGTGACCACCGCGAGCACCACAGCCGGCAGCGGCACACCCCGATAGGCATTGCAGATCAGCACAAAGAGAAAGATCAATTGGCCGATCACAAAGGACTGGAGAAAAATCCTCTCCCTATCCGCACCGGGCAGTCGGCTCTTCCGCCAACCCGCCACCGCGAGAAAGAGAAAAACAAGGACCGCGAGAACATAGCCGGCCGTGGGAGGGATGTAATAGGTGGTGAGCGAGGAAAAGAGGTTGGTTTCCCCTCCCCGGCTGACGGGAATCGTCGCGTTGTGAATGACCAGCCAATGCAGGCCGCGAAAAACCAAAAGACCGCCCAGCGTGATGATGAAGGCGGGCACGCGCTCCTTGACGATGATCGAGCCCATGCCGAACCAGATGGCCGCAGCCGCCACCAGGCCAACAAGCAAGGCGACGGGCGCAGGCCAGCCGTATTCAAAGATGAGGACCGCGGAAAGGCCGCCGATTAATCCCACGCCGCTGCCGGCCGAGAGATCGATATGGCCGGGCAGAATGATAAGGAACATCCCCAACGCCAACACGGCCGTGATGGACACTTCGATGGCCAGCATGGAGAGGTTGCGTGCGGAAAGAAATTCCGGCGAGCGCAAGGCGAAGAAGACGCAAAGCGCCAGGAGGGCGGCGGGCAGGGCCAACGCGCGGAACGAGGCGGCGGCGCGGGCGGTTGAGGCGGAGATGGTGGACATAGATTCGGGCGGAGGAGGCTAGACTTTTTGCAATTCCCCGCCCATGGCGGCGGCGAGCAGTTTTTCCTGGGTGGCTTCAGAGCGGGTGAAAACGCCGCCGATGCACCCCTCGGCCAGCATGACGATGCGGTCACTCATGCCCATTAACTCGGGCAGTTCGCTGCTCACCAACACCACAGCCTGTCCGGCATCGGTCAGGCGATTGATCAATTCATACACCTCGAGCTTGGCCCCGACATCAATGCCGCGGGTGGGTTCGTCGAGGAAGATCACCTTGGGCCGCGTCATGAGGGCCTTGCCCAACACGACCTTCTGCTGGTTGCCGCCGGAAAGCGTCCCGACGACCGTTTCCAATCCGGGTGCCTTGACCCGCAGCGAATTGAAGGACTCCGTACTGCGGCGGGCTTCCTCCGCGTCGTCGATCACGCCGAGCACACCCGGTCCATGCGCGACCTCTTCGATCGAGGAAAGTGCCATGTTGAACCCTATGGAAAGATCGAGCACGAGCCCGTAGCGTTTACGGTCTTCGCTGACCAAAACCAGACCACGCCGGATGCTCTCGGTCGGGGTTTGACCGGGACCCAGCGCCTCCCCGTCCAGCGTCGCCTGACCTCCCGTGCGGGTGCCAAACGCGCCGAAAAGATGCATCAACAACTCGCTGCGGCCCGCGCCCATCAAACCGCCAATGCCGAGCACCTCGCCCGCCCGCGCCTGCAGGGTAATGTTCTGCAGACGGGGCTTGCCATTCTCGCTCACGCTCAGATTTTCCACCGCAAGCTTCACCGCGCCTGACCTTCCGGCGCGGCGGGGAAAAAGATCTTCAATCGGGCGTCCGACCATGTGCCGGATCACTTCGTTCTTCGTGGTTCGCGCCGTCTCGAGAGTGATGATGCTCTGCCCGTCGCGCAGCACGGTGATGCGGTCGGCGATGGCAAAGACCTCGTCGAGCT
>JBMOHI010000486.1:0-2286 GCA_049317925.1 Terrimicrobiaceae bacterium | reverse complement strand
GCCTATGCCGGACTGGCCCGCGGCGGGCTGGCCTGGAAAACGAAACTCACTCCGCAGGATGCCATCGAAAGCCGCCCCGCGGCCTCGCCCGAGGCCTGCGCGATCATCACCGACATTCTCTGCGACAACGAGGCCCGCCAGCTCAGCTTCGGCAATGCCTCACCGCTGCATCTCGAACACCGCACCGCGGTGAAGACCGGCACAAGCTCAGGCTTTCGCGACGGCTGGTGCGTGGGATTCAATGGCACGCACACCGTGGCGGTCTGGGCGGGAAACCTAAGTGGAAAACCCATGGCGGAATTGCTGGCTGTCCGCTCGGCTGCGCCGCTCTGGGCCGCCGTCATGCAGCATCTCTACGCGAACGGCGACGCGCCGGTTTCTCTTCCCAACGAGACTGAGTCGCTCAAGCCCGTCCAGGTTGCGGCGGAAACCGGCCTGCTTCCCCGCGCCGGGGAACCGACCGTGCGCGAATGGTTTCTGGCTGGAACGGAACCGGTCATTGCGGCGGAAACCTTCTATCGCAACGACACGCTGATTCTGCCCGAAGAATATGCCGCGTGGTGCGCGAGTCCGCACAATCGTCTCGGCGCAAGCGTGCCCGACGGCGACTTCCAGATTCTGTTTCCGAAGGACGGCGCGGTTTTCGAGTTCAATCCCCATCTGCCCGCTGGCCAGCAGGTTATGCCGCTGCAATCCACGGCGAAGGATTGTCAGTGGTTTCTCAACGGCGAGAAACTCCCGGGGCCGTCGGCGAAGCTCAAGCCCGGCGAGTGGCACCTGGTCGCCACCGCGGAAGGCCGTTCGGCGGCGGTCCGCTTCGTGGTGCAGTGAGTTGCTAAAACCTCACGCGGCGGAAAATGCCTTGCGGCAAATGGCCTCCACCAATCCCGGGATGTCATGCTGTTTCGCCTCGATATCCACATCGAGTCCGAGCTTGCGCATGGTCTTGGAAGTGACCGGGCCGATGCTGGCGGTCTTCAACTCGGCAGGCAGCGGCAATTTCAGGGCGGCGAAATTTTCCGCCGTTGAAGAACTGGTGAAGGTGATCCAATCCGCGCCTTCCTCGCGGAAGCGTTTCATGCCCCCACTCACATCCTCGGTTTCCGGTACAGTGCGATAGGCGACCGCTTCATCCACGATCGCCCCGAGCCGGGTGAGCTCCTCTGCCAGCACTTCACGAGCCCCTTCCGCACGGGCCAGCAGGAATTTCAGGTTCTCGACGCTGACCTCCTTTTGCAGTTCGGTGAGAATTTCCTCGGCCACGTATTTTTCCGGCTGAACGTCCACCTGCAAATGGTAGCTGCGCACGCGCTCCGCCGTGGCCGGCCCGATGGCGGCGATGCGGACGCCGCCGATTTCGCGGGCGTCGCGGAAAATCTCGTAGAACGCCTTGAAAAACGCATCCACGCCGTTCGGGCTGGTGAAGACGAGCCAGTCGTAGGAATGGGCATCGGCCACGAGTTCGTAGAACGCGCGTTTGTCCTTCGGTGGTTCGATGCGGATGGTCGGCAACTCGAACGCATCCGCGCCCAGCGCACGCAGGCGCGCGGTCAGGTCGCCCGCTTGCTGGCGGGTGCGGGTCACCGCAATGCGCTGGCCGAAAAGCGGCAGGGTTTCAAACCAGTTCAACTTTTCCCGCAACCGGACCACCTCGCCGAACACGGCGATGGCGGGGGCCTTGAATCCGGCCTTGGCCGCCCGATCCGCGATGTCAGAGAGAGTTCCAACAAGCGTCTCCTGCGAACCGGTGGTGGCCCAGCGTACGAGGGCGGTGGGCGTTTGCGCGTCCAATCCGGCGGCTTGCAAGCGCGCGGTAATGGGCCCGAGCCGCTCGACGCCCATGAGCATGACCTTCGTTCCGGGCGTGCGGGCGATGGCTTCGAGGTCGAGGTTGGATTCCGGCTTGTCGGGATCCTCGTGTCCGGTGAAAATTGTGAGAGCGGTGTTGTGCGATCGATGAGTGACGGGGATCCCCGCATAGGCGGGTCCGGCCAGGGCCGAACTCACTCCGGGTACGATCTCGTAACGACAGCCGGCTGCGACCAGGGCCTCGGCTTCCTCGCCGCCACGACCAAAAAGAAACGGATCCCCGCCCTTGAGCCGCGCCACGGTTTTTCCCGCGCGGGTTTTCTCGACCAGAAGGGCATTGATCTCCTCTTGCGAAAGCGTATGGGCCCCGGCTTTCTTTCCGACGTAGATTTTCTCGGCCGACTCCGGGGCGAATTTCAGCAGGAGCGGATTGCACAGATAATCGTAGATGACCACGTCCGCGCGCTCGAGGCAGTC
>JBMOHI010000485.1:0-2289 GCA_049317925.1 Terrimicrobiaceae bacterium | reverse complement strand
AGCTGCCCGACCAATTCCGACCGCTCGCGGAGCCGCGCCGAAAGATCGCCCGCCCGCCGCACCGCAATGCGGGTGGCCGCGCCTTCTACCAGCGGCTTGGACGACAGGACCACCAGCGCGGTTTCGCTTTCCTCCACCAGGCGGTGAAACCGGTGCCAGGTGCTGGCGGGAACTTTGCCCAGCTCACGCACCCCGTGCAAATCCAGTACGAGAAAGGGCAGGTTGCCGTCGCGAATGAGAAAATCCACCGCCTGAACCGCCCGCTTCGGATCGGGGCAAAGGACCCAGAGAATCCGGTTCAACTGACTGACGGGCCAGTCGGCCGGATGAAAGGATCGCGAAGCGTCCACCAGTCCCACTTGGAAACCTTCCCTCACCGCGCTCTCCAGCAGCGCGGCCAGCAACACCTGCGCCCCGGAGGAACTCCCCGTCACTTCCGTAACCGCACCGGTCAGAAGTCCACCGCCTTGCTCGTCAATGGCCCGGCACCCAACGCGGCGGCGCCGGCCCGGTCTGACCTTCCGGGCGGGAAATTTTTCCTCCACCAACGCCCGCAGCGAATCGAGACGGCCCTGTATTTCCCCCGGTGCGTTCATGGCCGGGTTGTGCGAATGAGGCCGCGAAAAATCCCCTGGATCATCAATTCCTCCACCGGAATCAACTCGGGGTACTTGGGATTTTCCGCCTGCAGAACCGGTTTGCCGCGCCGGATCACGTAGCGTTTCAGCGTTGTCTCCCCGTCGATCAGCGCGGCCACAATGTCGCCCGGCGCGGGAGATTCCCCGCCTTGCAAAATGACCAGATCTCCATCGTGAATCCCCGCCCCCACCATGGAATCCCCCCGCACGCGCAGGGCAAAAGCCGGCCCGCTGCGCGACAAGCCAAACGTAGCGGCGTCCAACGGCAGGGATTCGTCCGGCAGGGCCTCTGCGGCGGCGGGATAACCGGCAGCAATGGCTCCCAGCAGCGGCACGGTGATGAAATCGGCCGGTTTGGAAAAATCCGTCAGCCGGATGTTGCGGGCCGTTCCGGATTGCCGGCGGATGCTCCCTTTGCGCTCCAAAGCCTGAAGATGATCGGAAACCGTCGCAGGGGAACTGAAGGAAAACTCCTTCTGAATCTCGGCCACGGTCGGAGTCACCCCCTGCTCCGCCTGATGCCGGCGAATGAATTGCAGGATCTCATTTTGGCGGGTCGTGAGCATACCGTATATTTATACGGCCTTTAGGATCTGGCAACCCTGCAAAGTGGGCGGGCTCACCAAGCGGCTTGAGCGGACCGCTTCATTCCCCGTAGCGGAAAACGTGAGTTTTCCGAAAAGTCGCTTTCAAGTTTATCGATCCACCTGCATCCCGGCGATCGGCCCAGCGTAACCGGTCATTTCCAGATAGCCGGAACCTTTGATGCCATTCCCGTGAACCGTGCCGGTGGCACGCACGGCACCCTCCCAATAGACAACAGGCTGGAGGCGGAGTTCCTGATCCTTCAAGGCCGCGCGGAGATCGAGTTGGAGACCGAGGCGGGGAATGGCGATGCGCCAGGTGGTGGGATAGCTGCCGCCGGTTTCCGGACTCTTCCAGGTTTCGCCGGGTTCGAGCGTGAAGTCCGCATTGGCAATCGGCGTGGCCTTGCCTTTCGCATCAATGAAGGTGCCGGAGGAAAATGCGTCGCGGGTGCCGTCCTTGGTGCGGAGTTGAAAGAGCATGAGTTCGCTGCCGTCGTCGAATTGCAGGCTGAACCAGTCCCAACCGATCTGATTTTCGGCGAGTTGGTTGGTGGCCCATTCGTGGTCGAACCAGCTCAGGCCGGTCACGGCAAATTCCTCCTGGCCGATGCGGAGAGTGCCTTCGCTGGCCAGTCGCGTGAGCGAGTAGTAATGCGAAGCCCTCCCCTCGCCCGCGGCCTTCTGACTCAGGCCGTTGGCCCCGTGGATGACGGGCGGTTTGGTGGACGCCAGATTCAGATCGAGCGCGATGTCGTCCTTGGTGGCGCGGAGGCGGAAGGTGTTTTTGCCGGTGAGTTCGCAGGACCAATCGTCGATCCAGGCGAGATTAACCACAGAGGACACGGAGGGCACAGAGCTGGAGGAATGGGGATTTCTGTCTGCGCCTTCTTCACTCTGAGCTCTCTGTGCCCTCTGTGGTTCAGATTCTGTTTTCTTGTCAAAGCCTGCCTCGCCATAGGCACCGCGGGAAAGTTTTTGAAAAAAATGGAATTTCCCCGTGGCGAGGTCACTCACGGTGAAGTGGGCAAACTTCACGTCGCGGGTGACGAAGCGCGAAAGAGCAA
>JBMOHI010000484.1:0-2292 GCA_049317925.1 Terrimicrobiaceae bacterium | reverse complement strand
ATGCCGCAAGTAACATGGGCGACGGCATCCGCGGGGAATCCTTCAATATCGGCACTGGTCTGCAAACCTCGCTCGAAACCCTAGCGCAAACAGCCCGCAAAATCTTCGAAATCCCCAAGGAGCCCGAGTTTGATCCGGGAGTCGGTCGCGCTTGGGATGTGGAAGACTGGTATGCGAATCCGGCCAAAGCGTCGAACCTGCTTGGCTGGAGAGCGCGCATCGATCTCGAGAGCGGCTTGGCAGCGACGCGGGAGTGGTGGCGCGAATTCCTGCGGACGAGGGAATTTTCCAAGCTCACCAAGAAGTCCAGAGGTGCCGAGACAAAAAACTCCATTTCGGCGGTCATCGCTTGCTACAAGGACGCGCAGGCGATTCCGATCATCTACAGCCGATTAGTCTCTGTTTTCGCCGAGCTCGGGGTAGACTATGAAATCATTTTTGTGAACGACAACTCCCCAGACGACTCTGAGGAGGTGATTCGCCAGATCAGCTCAAAGGACCCGTGTGTCATCGGCATCACCCATTCGAGGAATTTCGGATCACAAGCTGCTTTCCGCAGCGGCATGGAGATCGCCAGTAAAGAAGCGTGCGTTTTGCTCGATGGTGATCTGCAAGATCCCCCCGAGCTCATTCGTGAATTTGCAAAAGAGTGGCGCGCCGGCGCCGATGTCGCCTACGGCCGAAGGGTCCGTCGGGAGATGCCGCCTTGGCTCGATTCCTGTTACAAGGGTTTCTACTGGGTCTTTTCGGCCGTCAGTGAATTCCCCATCCCGAAAAACGCAGGCGACTTTTCGCTTCTCGACCGGAAAGTTGTTCACTGGATGCTCCAGTGCAAGGAAAGGGATTCGTTTCTGCGGGGCATCCGCGCTTATGTTGGTTTCAAGCAGGTGCCGATTGATTACGTCCGTCCAGAACGAATGTTTGGAACGAGCACCAACAACTGGATAAAAAACATCGGCTGGGCGAAGAAGGGTATCTTTGCATTCACCCGGGTGCCACTGCACTTCCTCACCGCCTTCGGTGGTCTGGCCTGTTTGGTAACGCTATTGCTGGCCATTACCACCCTTATTCTCCGATTCATGGACCCATCGCAGACCCCTAAAGGTATCGCATTTCTCGCCTTGCTCCAAATGTTCTTCGGGTCATTCATCATCCTTGGCATCGGGCTTCTCGGGGAATACATCGGCAAAATTCTGGAGGAGACCAAGGCGCGGCCCTCCTTCATTCGCAAACACGTCATCGCCAGCGGTGAGGTTAAGCCGGCTGAGGAAGGTCGGAAATGAAGTCATATAAAGACGACCGGGGGTTCAATCAGATTTGGGTCGACGCCAAATCCACCAGGATTCGCGCTTCGCGGAGGTGCGATTACATGATCTCCCATATGAAGCCAGCGCGCGGGAAAAGTGTGCTAGAGGTCGGCTGCGGAACGGGTGAAATCTGCCGGATGCTGGCGGAGCGGACCGGTATGAATGTTCTTGGAGTCGACTTTTGCACCCCATTCATCGACAAGGCCAAGCAGAGGAACACGTGTGCCAATGCGAGCTTTCAGGTCGCCGACGTGAATCGCACCAGTGATTTTGGCGGACAAGTTTTCGATTACATCGTCGGCAACGGAGTGCTCCACCACCTCTACTACACCTTGAATGCTTCTCTGAAGAATCTGAAGAGCCTCCTGAAGCCCGGGGGGCGACTTATCTTCATGGAGCCAAACCTGAAAAATCCCTACGTGTATTGCATCTTCTCTTATGATGTCTTGCGGGAAAAAGCCTCGCTTGAGCCCGCGGAAATGGCATTCACCAAGAAGTTCGCGGAAAGGCAACTGCAAGAGGCCGGGTTTCGCGGGATAAAAGTCGAATACAAAGACTTTCTGCTGCCGGGCGTGCTGGACTTTTTGATCAACCCACTGATAATTGCTGGCGATGTCCTTGAGCGAACGCCGCTGCGCGTGGTCAGCCAGTCCCTCGGCATCGTCGCGGACAATGGCAGCGAGCCCACTGATCCAAGCCCATGAAAATCAAGGAGAACGTTAATCAATTCGACCGAGATGTGGTCGATGGCGGAAGTTATCAATACACAGGCGCCAGACTTTCGTCGAGAATTGCGAACAAACGCATGAGTATGTCGATAAAGGAGATTTATGATTTCTCGAACAAAAGCGTTCTCGACTGCGGATGCGGTGACGGTGCCTACACCAACGACTTCGTTGATTTTGGAGCGTCTGAAGTTGTTGCGCTGGATCCAGCCAAAGAGGCCATCGCGCTGGCCGAAAAAAATCGTACTAGCGAAAAGGTG
>JBMOHI010000483.1:0-2292 GCA_049317925.1 Terrimicrobiaceae bacterium | reverse complement strand
GCCTGCCGTCCGAAGGCCTTGAAGCCGGGACGGCGCTGGCCAGTCAGAGCGTTTTACAGGAAGCCGGCGCCTGGATTCCCGGCGTGGATCTCATCGCGCGCCACGTGCATCCGCAACGGCACCGCGGCTTGTTTTCCGAACTCGGACGCGCGGGCGAAGGCCGCCTGGGCGAGATCGGCCTCTGGCCCAAACAATGGGCCGCCGCCAAAATGTTCGCCGGCTCGGCCAAGGGCTTTCACATCCACCCGCCCAGCATTCCCGCAAACGAATCCCCCGCCGCGTGGTTTGCCCGGCTTTTTGACGGCCCGGACAACTTCGCCCTTCGTCGCTACGACCACGAGCAATGGGACGTGATGTATTTTCTGCAAGGCCGGCTGGATCTCATTCTGTGCGACGAGCGCGAGGGCCTGCCGCGGCGCAAGATGCGGCTGTTCATCGAAGGCGACGACCGGCGCGGTCCGAACAACGTGGCGGTGGTCATTCCGCCAGGCGTGGCCCATGCCCTGCGGGCCGAGGGTAGCGAGGATTTGTTGATGGTCTATGGAACCAGCACAACGTTCCTGCCGGAAGTCGAAGGCCGCATTGCCAGCGAGGTGGAAACCCTTTCCATGCCGCCGGAATGGGCCGATTACCTCGGCAACGACTCGAGGTAGGACCGGTAGGAATTTTTCGGCAGATCGGCAATCAGCCGGTCAAATTCCGGGCCGTCGATGAATCCCATGTGCAGGGCGATTTCCTCCAGACAGGCCACCTTCACGCCCTGACGGTGTTCCAGCGTGGCAATGTAGTTGCCCGCCTCCAGGAGGCTCTCCGGAGTGCCTGTATCCAGCCAGGCCACCCCGCGGCCCAGCGGTTCGACGAACAGTTCCTTGCGGCGGAGGTATTCGCGATTCACATCGGTGATTTCCAACTCCCCACGCGGTGATGGTTTCAAATTCCGCGCCACGTCCGTAATGCGGTGATCATAAACATAGAGGCCCGGCACGGCGAAGTTGCTGCGCGGCCTTTCCGGCTTTTCTTCGATGGAAACCGCCCGCCCCGTTTCGTCGAATTCGATTACGCCGTAGCGCTCGGGATCGCGCACCGGGCAGGCGAAGATCGTTGCGCCCTCCTTGCGCTCAAGGGCCGAACGGAAGAAATCCAGTTTGCCGTGAAAAATATTGTCCCCCAGCATCAAGGCAGCCCCGCCGCCCGCGAGAAAACTCTCCCCGATCAGAAACGCCTGCGCAATCCCCTCCGGACGCGCCTGTTCCTCATAGCGGATGTCGAGCCCCAGCCGCGTGCCGTCGCCGAAAAGCAGGCGGAACATCGGCAGGTCCTTCGGCGTGGAAATAATAAGAATCTCCCGGATGCCGCCCAGCATGAGGACCGACAGCGGATAATAAATCATCGGCTTGTCGTAGATCGGCAAAAGCTGCTTGCAGACGATGCGGGTGAGCGGATCGAGACGGGTGCCGGCTCCGCCGGCGAGAATGATGCCTTTGTGGTTCATGGCGTGGATGGGGTGTAAAGATCGGGCCGGAAGTAAAGCTCCTGCCGGCGGAAAGTGCCAGCGTAGGCGTAGTTTTCCTTGATCCAGGCATAGGTCGGCGCGGCCCAGTTTTTGAAACGCGAGTCCTCCGTCTGATTGATGTCGCGGTTGTCGATCACAATGGCCGCGGGACGGTATTTTCCGATTTCGCGCAAGGTATCCTCGTGAAACGTCGAGACGTTATAGGCATTGTCCACGTAGAGGTTGTATTCAAAGGACGGCCGGTCGGTCATGAAGTTCACCGTGGGCGCATAAGGATAGCAGGCCAGATAATCACCCGGCTTGGTGAACCGGTTCACCAGATCGCAGAATTCCTGCAACTCCTTCCGCTCGCTGCTTTTCAAAAACACCCGCACCCCATTCTGCGCAACCAGTTCGGATTTTCTCTTCCGCCGCGCCGCAATCGTCCCGGCCGATTCCTTGGGAAACGAATGGTAAAAATACAGCCCGATATCGGCCGCACAGAAGAGCACCAGCACCGCCGCCCAGATGGACGCCATGCGCCGCCGCCTCGCCCAATTCACCCCCACCCACAAGGCGCAGGCCATCGCAATCAAAAATGGCACCATGAACTCCGATAGATGCGGCGTGTCGGGCCGGAAAAAGAAATACTGCGGAAAAAGCGTCAGGGCCGAACCCGCAGTTACCAACACTGCCAGCGCTTCCGTGCGCAGAGAAAAATCCCCCCGCACCAGGGCCACCAGCAAAACAAGGGCCGCCGGAATCACGATCAGCAATGCCACCGGAATCGGCAGATAGGT
>JBMOHI010000482.1:0-2294 GCA_049317925.1 Terrimicrobiaceae bacterium | reverse complement strand
ACTTCTTTTTGAATCTCGGCCACCGGCCGGGCGGACTCCTTGATCCAGGCGGCTTTGAGCGGACGGATGTTGCCGCGATAGGCGGGAAACCGGGACTCCGCGTATTCGATCACGGCCAGCGCTTCCTGCGGCGTGGCCTCGCCCTTGCCCGGATACGGCAGCAGCAAAAGACTCGAGCCGCGAACGGGAATCGTGAGCCGGGAACCTTCTGCCGTGATCAGGTAGGAAACCCGGTCGCGGGCGGTGAAGGAGCGGTACTCAATCAGCATGGCCGTTTTGTCCGACGCGGAATCGTGCGGCTTGTAAATGGCCAGACCCCGCGCGGGCAGCTTGGCGTAGTCCGGATCAGCGCCTTGCAGCATGCTGGTGACGGCCAGGGCGAGGAGGAAAATTGTCAGCTGAAGCGTTCTCATGGATGATCTCGAGTTTTCGCGGAGGAGATTGGCATTTCATCCTCCGGCGGTCATAAAAGCAATTCTGATGCGGGAGGCCCACTTTGCTTGTGAGTGATCACGAAGGCTCGTCCCGCTGCGGTCCGGGCCACCGCGTCTCCTCCATCCACCAAAGGTAGGAACGGACTGATGGGGGCGGGGTCCCCGCCATGGAGTCGCCGCCCCTTGGGCTTTTCGTCACATTTTGCGGATTGCAGGCCATGGTCGGTCCTGCATGGTGGAGAGGTGAGAAACTTTCTTTTTTCGGCACTGCTGGCGGCTTCCGCCATCACGTCGCCAGCCGCCAATGTGATCTTTATACACCCTGACGGTGCCGGGATTTCACACTGGCAGGCGGCACGATTCCTTTGGGCCGGGCCGGATGGGGAACTGAATTGGGACCGTTTGCCGAACGTGGCCATTTACCGCGGCCAGATGAAGAATTCGCTTACGGCCACTTCCAACGGAGGCGCGACCACCCATGCCTATGGAATCAAAGTCCCGGCCGCAGCATTTGGCACCGATGGAATCAAGCCGGATCGTCCGGCTGCCGCCTCCGGAAAAGCGGGCAGCCTGATGCATGAGGCGATGGAGCGGGGCGTCAAGGTTGGCATCGTGAACTCCGGCAGTGTGATTGAACCCGGAACGGCCTGTTTCCTCGCCAGCGTGGCCAAGCGCGATGACTACGCCGACATTACCAAGCAAATCGTGAATTCCGGTGCGGATGTCATCCTGAGCGGAGGCGAGGAATGGTTCCTTCCCGAGGGGAAAGCCGGCCGCCACACCGCCGCGGGTAAACGTACGGACGGCCTCGATCTCATCGAGGCGGCGCAAAGCAAGGGTTACACCGTGGTCTACACGGCGGCCGAGCTCACCGCCGTGCCGGCGGGTACGAAGAAGCTGCTGGGAATCTTTGCGGTGGAGGACACCTTTAACGACATGGGCGAAGCGGAGATGGCGGCTCTCAAGCTACCCCCTTACAAACCCACCGCACCCACCCTGGCCGAGATGACCTCCGCCGCTCTCAAGGTGCTGGCTCCCGGACCGTTCCTGCTCGTGGTGGAGGAGGAGGGGGCGGACAATTTCGGCAATGCCAATAATGCCGCCGGAACGCTGGAGGCCCTGCGCCGGGCGGACGAGGCCTTCGGCGTGGCCCTGGGGTTTGTGGAAAAAAATCCGGAGACGCTTTTGATCACCGCGGCGGACAGTTCGGCGGGAAACATGGATGTGATCGGGATCGACTCCTCACCGGAAAAGCTGGCCATCGCGAAAAACCAACGCGATCGCAACGGCGCGCCGTACAGTCTGGCGCAGGACGGCAAGCCCTTCGTATCGAAGCCGGACCGTTTCGGGGAGACGCATCTTTTCGTTATCAATTGGGGAACCCTGCTCGACGCGAGCGGCGGGATCGTCGTTCGCGGAGCCGGTAAGAACGCGGACGCCATCCGCGGCAGTTTCGATAACACCCGGATTTATTCCCTGATGCGGGAGACCCTTTTCGGCAAGGAGCCGGCCTCCGCAAAATAGGAGGGGCGCACCTCCAGTCGCCGCTCCGGGCAACGGGCCTAAACGCTCTGACGGGCGCGGACTTCCGAGACGGCGAGGGCGAAGCCATTTTCCGCCTCACCGAGAAAAAGGAAAGCGTTGGCCAGGGATCCGCTTTTCGCTTCCTGTTCGAGTTTCGCCGTGGGCTGGCTCACTCCGATAAATCCGAAATTGGCGGAACTGCCTTTGATTTGATGCGCGATGCGGGAGACCTGGTTGGCGTCGTTGGATCGGATCTTATTGCGGAGTTCGATGAAAAGCAGGGGAATCTCCGCCAGATACTCGCGGTAGATTTCGACGAAGTCGGGGGTGAATCCG
>JBMOHI010000481.1:0-2299 GCA_049317925.1 Terrimicrobiaceae bacterium | reverse complement strand
ATCACCATCTTGAGCTGGTCGAGATGCAGCGTGCCGCGCTCCAAATGATCAATCAGCCGTCCCGGCGTTCCGATCACGATCTGCACGCCCTTTTTCAGTTCAAAAAACTGCCGGTCATAGGAAGCCCCGCCGTAAATCGGCACCGAACTGATGCCGCGCTTGAAGGCCGTGAGTTTGTGCACCTCGTCGGCCACCTGCGTGGCCAGTTCGCGCGTCGGGCACAGGATGAGAACCTGCACCGCCTTGCTTGTCGCATCGATTTTTTCAATAGCGGGAATGGCAAAGGCGGCGGTCTTGCCCGAGCCGGTCTGCGACTGGCCCACGACATCGGAACCCCGCATCAAAACGGGAATGGCCGCAGCCTGAATGGGAGAGGCTTCCTCGAAGCCCAACGTCTCGACAGCTTTGAGAATTTCCGGCGACAAGCCGAGGGATGCAAAAGTGGGTTTATCCATGTGTTCCCGCACCGTATCGGGAATCAAAGCTCCCGTCACTGTTTCTGAAGTTTGGTGAGGCGGCTGGGCCAACCGTCTGTCGAAACCGCTGGGCGGTTGACCCAACCGCCCCTACAATTCAGCCATGACAAAACCCATCCTCCTTTGTCTTCTCCTGGCCGCCGCTCCCGCGCTCGGGGCCGATGCCACCAAACCTGCGGCCACCGCCGTGAACGCCCTCGGCATCGACCTGCTCGCTCATGCCGTAAAGCCCGGAGCGAACACGGTCCTCTCGCCCTACTCGATTCAAATTGCCCTCGCCATGACCTATGCCGGGGCGGAGGGCGAAACCCGCGAGGAGATGGCCCGGGTCCTGCACTATCCCGCCGGCGAGGTGCACACCGGCTTCAGCGCGCTCCAGAAGGATCTCGCCGGGATCACGGAGCGAACAACCAAACTGGCCCGCCAAGCGAAGGAAACCGGCGGTCCCAGCGAACCCATCACTCTCGCCATCGCCAACCGGCTCTTTGGGCAGAAAGGTTACGACTTCCGCCCTGCTTTTCTGGCGTTTCTCAAGGACAAATACGAGGCCCCGCTGGAACAACTGGACTTCACCAAGAATCCGTCCGCCGCAGCCGGATTGATCAACGCGTGGGTCGCGAAGCAAACCCGCGACCGCATCCGCAATCTCGTTCCGGAAGATGCCCTCAACGATCTGACCCGCCTGGTGTTGGTCAACGCAATTTACCTGAAAGCGCCCTGGGCGGAGGAATTCAACCAGAACGCGACGGAACCCCGCCCGTTCCACCTGGCCGGCGGACAGTCCACCAAAGCCCCGACCATGGTGAGGAAGGATTCTTTTGGTTACCTCAAGCGCGATGGCTATACTGCAGTCACCCTTCCTTACACCGGCGGAGAGCTGCAATTCCTCATCTTACTACCCGATGAGCCGGACGGTCTGCCGGCCCTGGAGCGCAAACTGAGTGCGAGCCTGCTGGCGGAATGTGCGACTCTCAAAGCCCAGGACGTGCTGCTTTACCTGCCCAAGTTTAAACTCGAGCCGCCGCTCTTTCAGTTATCCAAAACCCTGCAGGCTCTCGGCATGAAGAATGCCTTCGATATTCCTCAAGGCAGCGCGAATTTCGACGGCATCGCGCCCAGGCGGCCGAATGACTACCTCTATATCTCGGATGTGTTCCACAAGACGTTTGTGGAAATCGATGAGAAGGGCACCGAAGCAGCAGCGGCAACCGCCGTGGTGATGATGAGAGCCATGGCCATGCCGGTGGAAAAAAAGCCCGTCGAAGTGCGGGTGGACCGGCCGTTTCTTTTCGCCATCCAGCATCGCGCCAGCGGGGCCTGCTTGTTTCTTGGCCGGGTGGTGAATCCCGGTTTGTAATGTCCACCGCACCATTCGACGTCATCATCATCGGCGGCGGCGCGGCGGGCATGATGTGCGCCCTCACCGCCGGACAACGCGGACGCCGGGTTGCCGTGCTCGAGCGGAATGACCGCGTCGGGCAAAAAATCGCCATCTCCGGCGGCGGACGCTGCAATTTTACCAATATCCACGCCGGGGCGGACAACTACCTCTCGGGCAATCCCGATTTCTGCCGCTCCGCCCTCGCGCGTTACACCCCGGAGGATTTCATCGCCCTCGTGGAAAAACACGGCATCGCCTATCACGAAAAGAAACTCGGGCAACAATTCTGCGACCGCAGTTCGCGCTCCATCATCGAGATGTTACTGGCAGAGTGCGCCTCCGCCGGAGTGGAAATCCGCACGGGCTGCACCGTGCGCGAGATTCAGAAGCCCGACCGTTTCCGCCTCGCCACCTCCTCCGGCGAACTCGAATGCGAAGCACT
>JBMOHI010000480.1:0-2300 GCA_049317925.1 Terrimicrobiaceae bacterium | reverse complement strand
GTTTCGCGTTCAAAAATCCAAGGCGTGCCCAATCTCAAGGAAGGCATGCAACTCCAGGCCGGCCATCAGGTCGTCACCGTGATCAAAATCGCCGGTGACGAGGTGACCCTCGATGGCAACCATCCGCTGGCGGGCGTAACTCTAAATTTTGATGTCACCATCCGTGATGTCCGACCCGCCACCGAGGAAGAGATTGCTCACGGACACGTGCACGGTCCCGGCGGACATCACCACTGAGGATCGTTCGCGCCAAAATAGGTAGGGCGTTCTCTCCGGGCTCGCCATAGTTTCCCGGTTATGGGCATCAACTTCGAGGAACTCGATCATCGCGACACCGCGTTGGGCGAACTTTCCCTGCGCCGCCGCCGCATTCTGTCCCTTGGCGAAACGGACATTTATGAAGTGAAGCTCGGGGAGGAGTTTCTCATGTCGAGTCTCTTCCACGAGGTGGAGGTTGCCTTGGCCACCCTTGGTCTCGCGGCCGTTGATGGTGTCGCGCTCGATGTCGTGGTGGGCGGTCTCGGGCTCGGCTACACCGCGCGGGCGGCGCTGAATGAACCGCGCGTGACCTCGCTGATCGTAATTGATTTTCTGGCTCCCGTGATCGAATGGCATCGAGCGGGTCTTGTTCCCCTGGGGAGAGACCTCGCGGGTGATCCGCGCTGCCGCTTTGTCCAGGCGGATTTTTTTGCGCAGGTTCGTTCCCCCGGACTGGACCCGGAGAATCCCGGGAAACTCTTTCACGCCATCCTGCTGGATATTGATCACACGCCGCGGCACGTGCTGCATCCCAGTCATGCCGCGCTCTACGAACCGGATGGCTTGGCACATCTCGCGCGGCATTTGCATCCCGGCGGCATTTTTGCCATGTGGTCGGATGCCCCGGCGGACGAGGACTATCTGCATGCGCTGCGGACGGCGTTCGGGGAAGTCGAGGCCCGCACTGTCACGTTTTTTAATCCGCTGCAGGAGCGCGAGTCCGCCAGCATTGTCTATCTGGGCCGCAACCCCGGGTGATTTTTTTCGGTCTCCTTGATCACCGGCCCGCGAAGCGCGGTTCTTTGTCGAGACTTCGGCGGGCGGACGATGGCGGACGAACCGGCTGGTGCAGCGGAGGAGCCTTCTCACGGTATGCCGTGGGTGATTGACCAACCAGTTTGCGAAACACGCGATTGAAGTGGGTCAAAGAGCCGAATCCCACGGCGTAGGCGACTTCGCTAATGCGGTGATTCGGATTGAGTAGCAGAATTTTTGCCCGCTCCACCCGCACGCGGCTGAGGTAATCGGTAAAAGTCAGCCCCGTCGTCTTTTTAAACATTTTGCAAAAATAGAACGTGCTCACGTGCAAAGCCCGCGACACCTCCTCCAGGCTGAGGGGATCGGACTGGTGTTCCTCCACGTAGGCTTTGGCCCGTTTGGTGAAGGGGGATTCGGCGGATGAGTCCTGAATCACGATCTGATTCCCGATGGCTCCGAGATGGGTGGCGAAGATTTCCAGGAGACGGACGAACCCGGCATATTGGCGGGGTGAGATCACCCGGCTGTGCAGGTAGGCATCTTCCAAGCGGCGCAAATCGACGGTGGCACCCCACCGGACGAGCTGCCGGGAGATTTGGCGGAATCGGGCCCGGGTGGGCTTTTGCAGGGCGACCTGACCCGTCTGAAGAAATCCGACCAGGGTCTGTCCGATATGGACGGGAACGGCCGTGTCACAGAGCCCGGCAAAACAGGTGGCGGACGCGCCGGACATGGCGTCCGGGCCGCCGATTTTCCGCTGCATTTCCAAACAACACGCGCAGCCTTTGGGCGAATCGGCCAAGAGGGCACAAAAGGGATTTTCCGCCTCGTGTCCGCGGTGGGCGAGGTTCAGATCTTCCGGCGGGCGCAGGGTCAGGGGAAGCTCGGTCGCAACCGAAAAGGCCCGTTGGTAATCCTGAAAAATCCGGGAGCGGGTCAACTGCTCGACCCATTTGCCATCGGGCGATGCCATGAGGGGAATTTAGGGGCCGGGTCGGAATACGGCAAGGGTTTCATCCAAAGGCGCGGCGCTTCGAAATCCGCCAACCTCCTGAGAGGGAGCAGGACATTTGGGCAATGGATGGTCACTCATGGCCAAGGGACACACAGCGGCCGCAGCCGGAAAGCCCTTCAATACGCGGTATGAAGTCCGTAACCCTCGACGCGAACGAAGCGGTTGCGTCCGTCGCCTACCGGATGAGCGAAACTATCGCCATCTATCCCATCACACCTTCTTCTCCGATGGCGGAATGGTGCGACGAATGGCAGGTGGCTGAGCGGCC
>JBMOHI010000479.1:0-2315 GCA_049317925.1 Terrimicrobiaceae bacterium | reverse complement strand
GCCTCGATGATGCTGCGCATGGCGGCGAATCCGCAAAAAAGATTTCCCGCCGTCATGAGATTCGGCAGGAGGTAGATTTTCGGCTCGTCTTGCGGGCTCATGATTTCTTGACGGAAAGCCGAGCGACCGGCGTCTGCCCGCCCTGCACGCGGTCCCCGATTTTGACCAGAATCTCCGCATCGAGCGGAAAATCAGCCTCGGTGCGGGAGCCGAAGCGGATCATGCCGAAGCGTTCACCGCGCGCGACGGAATCGCCGACCTGCAGCCACGCACAAATGCGGCGGGCGATAGCCCCGGTGATCTGCCGCACCACCACGGTGGCCTGCGGACCCTGGAAGACCCAGGTGCGGCGGGCGTTGAGCTTGGAAGAGTCCGGGTTGCGCGCATCGAGAAAGCGCCCGGTGAACGGTTCCGAGTGGGTGATTTCTCCCGCGATGGGGGCGCGGTTGATGTGCACGTCGAAGACGGAGAGAAAGATCCCGACCCGCTTGACGCGCTGGTTGAGAAACTCGGTTTCCTCCACCTCGCTCACTTCCACCACCACGCCGTCGGCGGGTGAGACGGCGAGGGACTCGTCCGCGGGGACCTCGCGCTCGGGGTCGCGGAAAAAATAGAGCGAAAAAAGCATCATGCCCGCGACGACCAGCGACAGCAGGGGAAAAAGGGCAAACGTGGCCACCCAACCGACGGCCAGAATGCCGAGGATCCAGCGGGCTTCCCGTAAGGCGCGAAATTTCATCCGGGCATCATAGGACCCCGCGCGATCTCCGCGAGCCCATAGTTGAATTCGCCCCGCGAACCGATAGGCTGCTGGATATGACAGTCACCGCAGAGATGACCATGGCCGATTTGCTTGCGGCCTATCCGGGAGCCCAGCGCGCGCTCTTTCGCAACTATCACATCGGCGGATGTTCCAGTTGCGGGTTCCGCCCTGATGAAACGCTGTCCGGCGTTTGCCAGCGCAATGGCGGCCTCGATCCCGACGAAGTTCTAGAAAATGTCCGTACCGCCCACGAGCAGGACGAGCAAACGTGGATCAGCCCGTCGGACGTGAAGGAATGGCTCGATGCAGGTCAGGCCGATTTATTCGACATCCGCACGCACGAGGAATACGAGGCCGTCCATATCGAAGGATCCCGTCATTTCAATCAACAGCTCATGCAGGAAACCCTCTCCACCTGGCCGAAGGACCGCCGGCTCCTCCTTTTGGACCACAACGGTTCCCGCTCGCTCGATGCCGCGGCCTATTTTTGCGGTCATGGCTTCACCAATGTCAGATGCCTGCGCGGCGGCATCGACGCCTGGAGCGTCGAGGTCGATCCTTCGCTACCGAGGTACACCCTGGAATGAGCAACGATCTCGAGGGCAAAATCCAGGCCGCCATCCAGAATCCGCAAAACGTCGGCGAGATGTCCGACGCCGACGCCGTCGGTACGGTCGGCAGTGAGAACTGCGGCGACATGTTGCGCATGTGGGTCAAGTTCAAGGAGGAAAACGGCCGCAAGGTCATCGACAAAGCCACCTTCCAGACCTTCGGTTGCCAGACCGCCATTGCTGTGGCCAGCGTGGCCACCGAACTCATCCGCGGCAAAACGTCCGCCGAGGCCATCGCCCTGTCCGGCGAGGAACTGGCCGCTCCGCTCGGGTCGCTTCCGCCCATGAAAATCCACTGCGCCCAACTCGTCGAGGGAGCCTTGAAGAACGCCCTCTCCGGCGAAGCCGCGCCGCAAATTCCGGCCGCTGCTCCCACGCTGCTCGAGCAGATGTCCACGTCCACCGGCTTGAAAATCAAAATGCAGACGCCTTTATGAACGACCACCGCGAAATCACCCTCTCCCGCGACTGCGACGCCATCCAGATTCCCAGCGGGAATCCTCTCACGTTGCCCGCCGGAATGAACGTCGTCATCACCCAATCCCTCGGCGGCACCTACACCGTGGCCACGCCTGGCGGACTGGCCCGCATTGACCTCAAGGATGTGGACGCCCTCGGACTCGACCCCGAGGCGGAGAAGGCGCAGACCGCGGAAAAAATCTCCGGCCCGACCGAGGACGCCGTCTGGTCGCAGCTCAAGACCGTTTTCGATCCCGAGATTCCCGTCAACGTCGTGGACCTCGGTCTCATCTATGATTGTAAGGTTGAGGAAAAGAACGCCGGCGAAAAATCCGTCCTGGTTAAGATGACCCTCACCGCCCCCGGCTGTGGGATGGGTCCGGCCATCGCGGCCGACGCCCGGCAAAAAATCCTCGCCATCGAAGGTGTGGCCGACGCCGAGGTCGAACTCGTCTGGGATCCGCCGTGGAGTCAGTCGATGA
>JBMOHI010000478.1:0-2315 GCA_049317925.1 Terrimicrobiaceae bacterium | reverse complement strand
CATCCTCGTCGGTCTCGAACACGATGGCGTGACCCGATGGGATGTGGAGGATTCCCTCGACGAACTCCGCCAGCTTGCCGCCACCGCCGGTGCACAGGTGGTCGATACCATCGTGCAGAAACTCGATAAACCGACCGCGCCGTATTACATCGGCAAGGGCAAGGCCGAGGAAGTCGCCCGGCAGTGCGCGGAAAAACAGGCCACCTCGCTCATCTTTGATGACGAACTCTCGCCCGCCCAAGGCCGCAATCTCGAGGAACTGACCGGCCGCAAGGTGCTCGACCGCACCCAGCTCATTCTCGACATCTTCGCCAGCCGGGCCCGCACCCGCGAGGGCCGTCTGCAGATTGAACTCGCGCAGTTGCATTATCTGCTTCCGCGCCTCACCCGCATGTGGACCCATCTTTCGCGTCAGACCGGCGGCATCGGCACGCGGGGACCCGGAGAAACCCAGCTCGAAGTGGACCGCCGCCGCGTGCAGGAACGCATCGCCCGGCTCGAACGCGACCTGCGCGAAGTGCGCAAACACCGCACTATTCAGCGCGAAGGACGCCTGCGTCGCAACTGGCCCGTGGCCTCGCTTGTCGGTTACACCAATGCTGGAAAATCCTCTCTGCTCAACCGCCTCACCGGCGCTGGGGTGCTGGCCGAGGACAAACTCTTCGCCACCCTCGATCCGACCACGCGCCAGTTGATCCTGCCCAACAAGCAGCATGTTCTCCTCACCGATACGGTCGGCTTCATCCGGAAACTTCCGCACACCGTCATCGAATCTTTCAAGGCCACCCTTGAGGAGGTCCGGCTGGCGGATCTGCTTATTCACATCGTCGATCTGAGCCATCCGCAATATCACGAACAAATGTCCGCCGTGCAGGAAACGATTGCCGAACTCGACGCTCAGGGGAAACAAACCCTCATCGTCTTCAATAAAACCGACCGCATCGCCGATCGCGAGATCATCGCCAACCAGCTCCACCATCATCCCGGCAGCGTGGCCATCTCCGCCCGCACCGGCGAGGGTATGGAGGTTTTTTTCCAGGAGCTCGAACTTTGCCTGGGAGCCTGGCGCATGAAGGCGCGTTTGCGCATCCCCAACGGCGAGTCCGCTCTGCTTGCAGAAATCCACCGGGCCGGTCATGTTCTCGACGTGACCTACGAGGGCGACACCGTCCTGGTCACTGCCCACGTTCCACCCGGACTCAAATCGAAACTCGCTCCCTATGAGGACTCCCGCGTCTAACCCATCAGAGCTTATGCCTGCCAAACTCCTGACCCTTCTTCTCGTTGTGCTTCCTTTGACAGCCTGCACCACGCTGAAGCAGGCCGGCCAACCCCATCCCGACCCGCAAAAAACGGCGTCCTTGTACAAGGTCGAAACCGTCAAGGTCGAGCATGGCATCGCTTCGTGGTATCGCGACCACCGCACCGCCAGTCAGGAACGGTTCGACGGAAATGCCATGGCGGCTGCTCACAAAACGCTCAAGTTCGGCACCAAGGTCCGGGTGGTTGATCTCAAGACCAATAAGTCTCTTATTGTCCGCATCAACGACCGCGGTCCTTACATCCGCGGACGCGTCATTGATCTCACGGTGGGCGCGGCCCGCAAACTCGGCATGTATGACCGCGGCATCGCCAAGGTCCGGGTCGAGGTGCTCAAGGAAATCCCGCTGCTTGAAAAACCGAATCTCCACACCAAACCGCAGCCGCAGCGCCAGGAATACGCGTCCACTACCCCGCGCTCCGCAGTGGCACAAGACTCGCGCTTGTGATTTAATCACGCTTCCCATGCAAGACCCGCGCCTCGACCAACTCGCCCGCATTTTGACCCGCCATTCCACCCGCTTGGAAAAAGGCGAACGCGTCTTCATTGAACTCTTTGACGTGCCCGACGAAATGGGCGTCGCTCTTATCCGCGCTGCCCGCGCTGCCGGGGCTATCCCGTTCGTCCAGATCCATCGCGCCCGCGTTTCCCGCGAACTTTCGCTCGGCGCGAACGATGCCCAGCTCGACACCTCCCGCGCCGTCGAACTCGCCCGCATGAAAAAAATGCAGGCCTATATCGCGATTCGCGGCAGCCACAACATCACCGAACTCTCCGACGTTCCGGAGGACAAGATGCGCCTGATCGCCGGGAAAATGCGTCCCGTCATGGACTGGCGCATCAACAAGACCAAGTGGGTCGTCCTGCGCTGGCCCACCGCCGCCATGGCCCAGCAGGCCGGCACCAGCACCGAGGCCTTTGAGGATTTTTTCTTCAAAGTCTGCACCCTTGATTACGCCCGCATGATCCCCGGCATGAAGGCGCTCGAAAGCCT
>JBMOHI010000477.1:0-2317 GCA_049317925.1 Terrimicrobiaceae bacterium | reverse complement strand
ACCGTTTCCTGCGACCTCAACTTCCGCAAAAAATTGTGGAACTGGGAACCCGGCACGGACTCGAAGGCCCTGGCTGGAAAAACGATGCGCGCCATCCTGCCGTTCGTGGACGTTCTCATCGCCAACGAAGAAGACGCTGCCGATGTGCTCGATATCCACGCCGCCGAAACCGATGTCGATTCCGGCAAGCTCTCCGTCGACCAATATCCCGCCGTCGCCCGCGAGATCGCAAAGCAGTTTCCCAACATTTCCAAAATTGCCATCACCCTGCGCGAAAGCCTCTCGGCCTCGCACAACAACTGGGGTGCCATGCTTTACGACGTGGGCTCGAACACCGTCGCGTTCGCGCCGCTGCGTGACGGTCAGTACGAGGCCTACCAGATCAAAAACATTGTGGACCGCGTGGGCGGCGGCGACTCCTTCGGAGCCGGTCTGATCTTTGCCCTTAACACCCCGGAATTGAGCCCTCCCGATAAAGCCATTGCCTTCGCCGTGGCCGCCTCGTGTTTGTGTCATTCCGTCGTTGGCGACATCAATTACACCTCGCGCGCCGAGGTGGAGGCCCTGATGAAGGGCAGCGGCTCCGGCCGCGTCGTGCGGTAGTTGCGTCCCGCCGAATTTTACGGCAACGGAAACTTGCTGGTGAACGCCACCACTTCGCGGCGGATGGCCGCCAGCTTCGCTTCATCGGCGCGGGCTTCGAGCGCGGCGTGGATATAGTCGGCCACCTGCATGAAGTCTTCTTCCTTGAGTCCGCGCGTGGTCATGGCCGGGGTGCCGATGCGGATGCCACCGGTCTTGGTGATCGGCTCGGTGTCGTAGGGAATGGCGTTTTTGTTCACCGTGATGGCGGCCAGGTCGAGCACGTGGGAGGCCTCGCTGCCGGTCAGTCCGCGGCCGCGCAGATCGACCAGCATGAGATGATTGTCGGTGCCGCCGGACACAATGCGGTAGCCAAGCATGGCGAGGCGGGCGGCCAGCGACTTGGAGTTGCTGACGATCTGCCGGGCGTAGGTTTTGAACGAAGGCTGCAGCGCTTCGTGCAGGCAGATGGCTTTCGCCGCAATGACATGCATGAGCGGTCCGCCCTGGATGCCGGGAAACGCCTGGGCATCGATTTTCTTGGCGAACTCCTCCTTGCACAGAACCAGTCCGGCTCGCGGTCCGCGCAGGCTTTTGTGGGTGGTGGTGGTGACGAAATGGGCGTGCGGGATGGGACTCGGATGCGCGCCGCCCGCGACGAGGCCCGCGATGTGAGCCATGTCCACGAAAAGATACGCTCCCACCGAATCCGCGATCTCGCGCATACGCGGAAAATCAATCGTGCGCGGATAGGCAGAGGCGCCGGCGGTGATCATCTTGGGTTTCACTTCTTCGGCCAGACGGGCCAGGTCATCGTAGTTGATGGTCTCCGTTTCGCGGTCCACCCCGTAGTGGTGAACTTCGTATAATTTGCCGGAAAAATTCGCCTTATGGCCATGGGTGAGGTGTCCGCCATGGGCCAGATCCATGGTGAGAATGCGATCGCCTGGAGTGAGCACGCTGAAGTAGACCGCCATGTTGGCTTGGCTGCCGCTGTGAGCCTGGACGTTGGCGTGTTCGGCCCCGAAGAGTTTCTTTGCCCGTTCGATGGCGAGCGATTCGACGATATCCACAAACTCGCATCCGCCATACCAGCGCCGTCCGGGATAGCCCTCGGCGTATTTGTTGGTCAGACACGAGCCTTGCGCTTCCATCACGGCCTGGCTGGTGAAATTCTCGCTGGCGATCAGTTCGACATTCTCGAACTGGCGGCTGCGTTCCTTGCGGATGGCGTCGGCGATTTCGGGGTCAGCGGCGTCGAGGGCGGTTTTGGCGGAGTTTGGCGAGGAGGTGGTGGTCATGGTCGTTTTTTCGATGAATTTCAGGACGGCCGGCAATGCTTTTTTGAGCGTGTCGCGACAACGTTCGTAGGTCTCCCGGCCAAGGCCGATAGGATCGGGCACGTCGGGTGAGCCGTTCTCAAAATCGCGCACCAGGCGCGTTTTTCCAGCGGCTTCTGGAAAAAATAACTCGAGCAGCCTCTTGTGGTCGCGGGTCATGACGAAAATATGGGTCGCGTTCTGCACCAATTCCTCGGAGACCGGCTGACTGCGAAACGCGGCGAGGTTGATGCCTTCGCGGGCCAGGGCATTGACCGCCTCGCTGCTGGCGGGCAAGCCGCGTCCGGCACTCACGCCGGCCGACTCCACGACGATGTCGTTCCGGTTGCCGACGAGCTTCTTAAAAAGCCCCTCAGCCATCGGGCTGCGGCAGACATTGCCGGTGCAGACAAAGA
>JBMOHI010000476.1:0-2334 GCA_049317925.1 Terrimicrobiaceae bacterium | reverse complement strand
TCGGCCATGGCCGGATTGCAAAGCGGGTGGGGGGACTCCGATTTCTCCAGCATTGCGCGGCATTACGGCTTTCCCGACGAGGAGAACGAAATCCCGGAAATGGTTTTTGCCCCGGCGGCGGCGGCTTCCCCCAACGGCGACACGCCCCTGCCGGCCAAGGAGAAAAAGAAAATTTTCCCTCTCTTCGGGCGGAAGGACTGAACGGCCGTGTCGTCCGAGGCCAGCCGGTTGCGTCAACTCCGCCAGGAGGGTGGATTTTTTTTCCTGGGCCCGCGCACCCGCCTCCGTCTCACGGGTGCTGATCGCGTGCGCTATCTCAACGGACAGGTCACGAATGACCTGAGACGGCTGATCCCGGGCCAGGCCATGCGCGCCCTCGTTCTCACCGCCAAGGGCCGGCTGTGCGCGGATATCCTGGTCTGGTCGGATGAGGAAGCCCTCCTCATCGATGCGGATCCCTCGCTGGCGGACAGCCTCCCCGGGCGGCTGGAGCGTTATGCGGTGGCGGATGACGTGAACTTTGAAATTCTGCTGCCGGACGCAACTCTCTGTCATGCCTTCGGTCCTGCCGCCGCGCCGCTGGCGGGCCTCCGGGTCCAACGTCTTGGTCTGGACGGAGTCGATCTGCCCTCCGTGCCATCCGGGCTTCTCGAGGCCTCGGCGCACGACGTCACGCTGCTTGCTATCGAGCGGGGTTTGCCGCAATGGGGTTGGGAATTGACCGGGGAGATTTTGCCGCAGGAAGCGGGACTCGAGCCGCTCTCGGTGGATTTCCACAAAGGCTGCTACGTGGGCCAGGAAGTGGTCTCCCGCATCGAAAGTGTCGGGCGCGTGAACCGTCATCTCTGCGGATTTCTCGGCGATTTCGACCCGGACGGGTTGCTTTCGGCGAATCTCCTGACCGCCGCCGGAGAAAAAGCCGGCTGGATCACCCGCGCCGCCCGCCATCCGGAATTGGACGAAACCGTTGCGCTCGGCTACCTGCTCGCCCGCTGCGGGGAGACATCTTTCTCCGTCCTGGATGAAAGTGGTGCTTGCCTTGGCCGCGCAGAACGTTCTGAATTTCCGCTCGTTTCCTGAATGAAGATTTGTCTCACCGCCTTTGCCCTCTTGCTGGCTTTCCTGCCTGTTGCCCCTGCGACCCAGATTGGACCTGAGGTTGCCGTGGTGGAGATTCAGTTTGGCAAAGAAAAGAAAACCCAGCAGGTCGTGATCGGACTCTATGACACCGCCGCACCGCTGACCGTGGCCAACTTCAAGGAACTCGTTGGAAGGAAGTTTTACAACGGACTCCGTTTTCACCGCGTGTTCCCCAGTTCATTGGTGCAAACCGGCGATCCCAAGACGCGCTGGATCGGGTTGCCTTTTGGCCTGGGTGATACGGAACGTTCCGGCACGGGCGGACCCGGCTACACCATTCCGGCCGAGATCGGACGCAAGCACGTCCGGGGCACCGTGGCCATGTCCCGCCTAGGCGATAACATCAATCCCGCCAAGGCTTCGAACGGCAGCCAGTTTTACATCACGCTCACTCCCACGCCGAAACTGGACGGAAAGTACACCGTCTTCGGGGAAGTTCTCGAGGGACTTGATGTGCTCGACGCCATCAGCAACGAGCGGACGGATAGTAATGATTTTCCATTGGCAAAGATCGTGATTAAATCTATCACCATACAACCGCGTTTCGCCGAGCCGGCGAGGCAGTAGTTCACGCGCGGGTTGCCAAGAGTGAACGGGTAGGTTCCGGAGTGGCCAAACGGGGTGGACTGTAAATCCACTGGCATTGCCTTCACAGGTTCGAATCCTGTCCTGCCCACCACTTTTCGCGAAAGCGAAAAGCTTGCAGACCTCCGACAGGATGACCGGCTGGCGTTTCGCGCGAGCGAAACATTTCCTTATGCCGAAGGGACGCACCGGAGCCTGGGCGGAGCACAGGCAACACGGAGTTCGACTGCCCGGCGCGAAGCGCCCAGCGGTCAAGGCGCAGCCAAAAAGCAGAGCCCCGCTGTCGCAGCGGGGATAATCCTGTCCTGCCCACCACTTTTCAGCTTTCACCCAAGCCCTCCCGCACCAAAAACCCACGTGGAGTAGTGACCCACATGCCATAAACTTCGGTGTCGAGAATAATACCGAAATCGCCCTGATCGAGCGTGAGCAGCACATTGCATACAGCTGCCAGCGCGGAAATCAGAACCGGTTTGTCCTTTGCCGCTGTAAGAAGGAGAGGGCGCGTACGGGTCAGCGCATCCGGCACGAACTCAAGTTTCATTCTCTCCCAACGCTTCGCGGCTTCCGGCCCGAATTTTCCCACGTTCCGATTGGTCTCCGCCCGGC
>JBMOHI010000475.1:0-2351 GCA_049317925.1 Terrimicrobiaceae bacterium | reverse complement strand
CGGGTCAGTTGGCCGAAGGTTAACTCACGCATTTGCATGAGGTAGGCGCCATACCAGAAAACGAGCACAATCGAGCCGAAGATTCCGAAGATGATGAACGAGACTAACGAAGCCCGCAGCAGCACGGTTTTGAGGATCACATCGAGGAATTGGCGGAGACTGCCAGCGTAGCGGTTCAATTCGAAGCGCTCGTTGCCGAAGGCTTTCACATTGGCGATGCCTTGCAGGGATTCCTCCAGCACGGTTCCGCCGTCCGCCAGCCGGTCCTGCGCTTCGCGGGCGTAGCGCCGGATGCGTTTACCAAAAAGCAAAGCCACGAAAACCAGCACAGGAAAAGTGGAAATCATCAACCCGGTGAGCCGGAGGGAAGTAAGAGCCACCAGCACGATGCCCCCGGTCATCAACATGCTCTGACGCAGAAACTGCTGGATCGTGACCGTGAGAGTGTCCTGGATGAGCGTGAGGTCATTCGACAGCCGGCTGGACAATTCACCCACGCGGTGTTGGGCAAAGAAACTCATAGGCTGACCGATCAATTTGGCGAAAATTTCCCGCCGGAGATCCACCAGGGCACTCTCACCGGAACGGTAAAACCAATAGGTGGAGAAGAATGAGAAGACGGCTTGCAGGGCAAGGCTCCCAAGCAGGATCAGCGCGATGGCATTGATGTTGCCGGTCCATTTTGCGTCGACGGCAGGCTTGATCAGCGAACCATCCAACAACAATCCGGTGAGATAAGGAAAACACAGCCCGAGTGCGGTTGAGACCACCAGGGTGAGAATGGCCCCACTGAAGCGGATGCGGTAGGGTCCGAGGTAGCGGAGAATCTGCCCGGCGTGAACGAGCGATTCCCGCTGAAAGCGCGGACGGGTGGAGGCGCTTTCCGGAGAGGGAACTTCGTCAGACACGTCAGCAGTTGGATTCGGCACCGGAGAAGATTAGCAGGCAGACGGAGTTAAGAAAGCGAAGGAACTTTGCCGGCGCCGCAGATGCCCTCAATGGCGTCGAGGGATCGATTCAAATCGATCTCCGGTTGGACCTGACGGGAAAGCTCCCGCGCCCGCGCGGCCAGTGCCGGAGTGGACAATACGGCACGCAAACCGGTGACAAGCGTCTCGCGGGAAACGCGATCGCGGCGAAGAATCCGCGCCACGCCCAGCCGCCGCAACCGTTCGGCGTTGTCCGGTTGATCAAATCCGAAGGGCACGATGAGCGAGGGAAGGCCAGCCCGCAAAGCCTCCGCGCAGGTGCCGATGCCGCCATGATGAACCACCGCGGCAGCGCGTGGCAGCACCGATCCCAACGGAACGTAGTCCAGAGCCAGTCCATGCCCGCCCAAGTCGGGCGGCGGAGGATTTTTTCCCACCAGGAGAATCGCGCGGCGTCCCAACAACCGCGCGGCCTCGGCGGCGAATTGGTAGAAATCCCGCCCGATATGCACGGCAGTTGAACCCAGGGTGAAAACCACCGCCGGTTCACCCGCCGCCAGAAAGGCCTCCAGTTTTTCCATCGTGCCGGGACGGCCGGGTTGGGAGAAATACGGGAACCCGGTCTGAACGACCGGACCGGGCCAGTCCGGTTGGGGCGCGGCCAGGAATTTCGGAAACATGGTCAGCACAAGTTCCGGCGAATGTTTGCCTTCGAAAACCGGACTGGGTCCGGGCGGAAAGCCGAGTTCGCGGCGCAGGGCGTGCAGCGGCGCGCCCCATTGTGAAGTGACCGCGCGGCCCACCGCAAAAATCATCCGATGGGGCCATGTTCCGAAATGGCGGAGACCATGCAGCGCCGGGGCCGGGGCCAGCACGCAGGGATCGCAGGCCGAAAGAAACGAAGAGGGCGAGAGAATCACATTGGCCCACGGCAGCCCGAGTTTGGCGGCCGCCAGCGGAGCCACGTAGAGGAGTTCCCCGACAACGAGGACATCAGACCCGCGGGCCGCCTCCACCAGATCCTCGTAGGTTTCGCGCACGCGGGGAAACAATTCCTCGCGCAGGAGCCGTTCGGGCCCGCGCTGAGGATGCGACAGATGCTCAATCGCGGCGGGATCAGGCTCGAGGTCCGGCCGGATGCGGTGGAAGGGAAATCCCAGTGAAGCGACGTATTCGCGATAGTTCGCGGACGCGGCAATGACCGCCGTGTGTCCACGCTCGCGGCTGGCCGTGGCCAGCGCCAGCAAGGGGTGAAGGTCCCCCAGCGAGCCGAGGGAGGCAAAGGCAATGCGCATGCCCGCACATTTGTGGAGAACGCGACCTTGTTCCGGCGAGCGTTTTCCACACTAACGGCGGAAAATATTGCTTCAACAGAGGAGGATTTCATTGTGGGGAAATGAAAATCGCGATCATCGGCGGCGG
>JBMOHI010000474.1:0-2363 GCA_049317925.1 Terrimicrobiaceae bacterium | reverse complement strand
CGCCCGTTCTTCTCCCATTGGAAGCACCCCCGCATGTCTATGCTCGCGGGGGTGGGGAAGTGGCAGGATACACTCTCGCGCATCTTCGCTTCCCAGCGTTCAAAGCCCGAACCGGAACCCCGTCCAGCCTGGTTTTTGCAGGCTCTGGACCTTTTGGAACGTTCGCCTGTCGATGATGAAAAGAGTCTGCGTCAAATCGCAGCGGATTGTGCAATGGGATACGAAAGCTTCCGGAAAAAGTTCGCCGTCCTGGCGGGCCAGCCGCCCGGGCGCTACGCCTTGGCCCGCCGGATCGAGCGGGGTCAGAAACTGCTCGCCCGGCACCGCTTCACGAACAAGGAACTCGCCGGGCTCTTGGGATTCTCGGATGAGTTTCATTTCGCCAAAACGTTCAAGCGCGTCACCGGAATGACTCCGCAAGCCGCCAAGCAGCCACAGCGATGAGCGCGCCCTAGGATTCCGAACCCCCGCGGCGGCGGAGACTCAGCAGACCCGCTCGACGCGCATCCCGAGCAGTTTCCCAAGTTTATCAATGCGATTCACGACATGCCCGACCCCGACCGCGCAGTGGTGTGCGGGACCATGGGAGTTCCAATCGTTGACGAATCCTCTCGCTCCAATCGGAAACCGGTATCGGCTGTTGGTGTTTCCGATTTCCAGGATTGGGCCGGGAACCGACTCTCCCTCCGCCGCGAGGAAAAAGATCGATCCGTCACGGTCCTCCACAACAGAGAGCAGCGTCACCGGGCCATGTTTGACGCTCATTTCGACGGAGAGCCCGCTTCCCACTTTGCCGTGATACACGCCCAAAGGCCGGACTTTCGTCCGGCCGCTGGCGATGGCGATATGCCCCGGACCATCATGTCCCATCAAAACCACATCGTCCGCGAAGTCCATCGCGTAGTATTCGGTGAACGATCCGCCCACGCCGAAGGTATCGAGGATCTTCATGGCCTGGACATTCTTCACTTCATATTCGCCGGCGACGGGAATGCCTCGGGCTGTGAGAAGTGAATTTCCCAGGATGACCGAGCTGATGACATCCTCCAGTTCGGGGCATCCGCTGCCCATGTGATAGTAGGCCAGTGAACCGAGATTCTTGTCGGCGGTCAAACGATCAAGAGCCAGAGACGTTTTGGCCGCCCTGATCAATTCCTGCTCGGAGCAATCGGGCTGGACATCGAAGATCTCCCGGAACTCCTGCACGCGGCGAACGGCCTGTTCATCAGAAACGTCGCGTCGCAGCACGGCAAGTTCCTCCACCTCGACGATCTCCATGTGTCCGCCGAACGTTGCGATTTGCCGGGTGATATCCGTCGCGATGTCGAGCATTCCGTTGTAGTAGTGTCCCATCAATCCCAGGCGATTGTGCGACATGACACTCGCGACCCTGGCCGCATCGATCCACCCCTGGATCTCATCCCAGCAAGCCGGATCGTCTTCGAGCATTCCCGTCACCTGATGAAAAGTGATCCCGGAGCGCCGGAGCACGTTGGCGATCTCCGGGACGGGGCAGGCCGAGCAATAGGCCAACCAATCTCCGGTCATCCGCGTGCGGTCACCCATGGCGTTGAACGCCGCATAATCGATTGCCGCAGCCGGTTGAAGATTAAGGATGATGACCGGCACCTTGGCCCGCTGAACCACGGGAAGAACGGTCGAGCTCAGTGCGTAAGTCGTCACATAAAGAAAGATCACATCCACGTCTGCGCGGCGGAACGCATGTCCCGCTTCCATCGCCCGCTCCGGCGAATCGATGAGGCCGAGATTCACCACTTCGACCCCGGGACGTTCCAGCCGCCCGGCAACCACCCGCACGTAGCCTTCGAGCCGCTCCTTCAGGCCCTCAAACTGCGCCCAGTAAGCTTCCAGGCCGATTCCAAAGAGACCAATTCGTAGGGGAGGGGAGGTATGGGGGTTCATGATTTTGTTTTTATCTGCAAATGTGAACGCTCGAGTCCAGGTCGATCAACCGTATTTGCGTTGGCCTTTCACCCTACGGCCGGCGGGGTGTAGCGTTCGCGGCCTCCGCGCTGCTTCCATTCGCGGTAAAGCAGCCAAAAGGCGACGGCGCTCAGAGCGTGGAAACCGGCCAGCCAGAGCGGAATGAACCGAAAGGCGTCGTCGGGATTCGGCGTCAGGTTTTTCAGCAAGTCCAAGAAACCGCCGCCGAGAACACCTCCAGCCATCACGGAAAGCGAACGAACCATGGCATTGGCCGAGCAAAACTGCCCGTAGCGCTCCTGCGGCAGAATCTGCATGTAGGTCGGTAGCTCGGATGCAAAGTAGAGGGCCATCGCTGGAACTGTGGCTCCGTAGGTCACGCACCAGATGACAAAGGCCCACTCCGGCGGGACCGTTGT
>JBMOHI010000473.1:0-2373 GCA_049317925.1 Terrimicrobiaceae bacterium | reverse complement strand
GTCCTGACCAGCGGCGGAGATTGTCCCGGACTGAACGCCGTCATTCGCGGGGTCTGCCGGGCGGCGGACAAATTGGGCTGGGAGGTGATCGGCTTCCGGGATGGATTCGAAGGGCTCCTGCCACCGGGCGATTACATGCCGCTCGACCGCAAAAATACCGCCGGCATCATGCACCTCGGCGGAACCATTCTGGGCACGACCAACCGCGGTCATTTTGTGGCCAAAGCGGGCAGTGGCAGCAAGGCGATGATCAACCCCGAGATCATGGCCAAGGCCAAACAGACATTTCATAATCTCGGCCTGACCGCCCTCATCGTCATCGGCGGCGATGGATCGCTCTCGACCGCGCTGCAACTTTCCGAGAACGACATCCCCGTCATTGGCGTGCCCAAGACGATTGACAATGATCTTGAGGCCACGGCGATGACCTTCGGCTTCGACTCGGCGGTTGCCTGCGTGGCCGATGCCCTCGACCGCCTGCACACCACCGCCACCAGCCACAAACGCGTGATGGTGCTCGAAGTGATGGGCCGGCATGCGGGCTGGATCGCGCTCTACGGCGGGCTCTCCGGCGGGGCCGATATCATTCTCATTCCCGAAATTCCCTTCGACTTCGACAAGATTGCGGCCGAAGTGAACCGCCGCGAAAAAGAGGGTGCCAAGAGCACCATGATCGTGGTGGCGGAGGGAGCCAGTCCGAAGGAAGGCCGCCAGTTGCGCCACTCGACCGCCAGTGGCGAACACCGTCTGGGCGGCATCGGGGATTTGGTCGGCCGCGAAGTCGCCGCCCGCACTGAAAAAGAAGTCCGCACCTGCATTCTCGGCCACCTCCAACGCGGCGGTGCACCCACGTCGCTCGACCGCATTCTCGGCACCCGGTTCGGCGTCAAAGCAGTCCAACTCATCCAGGAGGGAAAATTCGGCACCATGGTGAGCTATCAGAATTATCAAACTCTCGACGTGCCCATTTCCCACGCCGTCCACCGTCTGCGCCGGGTTGATCCCGAAGGCCAGATGGTGCAAACCGCCCGTGCGGTGGAGATTTCCTTCGGGGATTGATGGACGCGATCGAAACACTGCGCGCCGCCGTGCGCGATGTGCCGGATTTTCCCCTGCCGGGAATTGTCTTTAAGGACATCACGCCCATTCTCGGCGATGGCGCGATTTTCCGCCTGGCCATTGACCGCTTCGTGGCGGACTGCGCCGGAAAGGACATCCAGAAAATTGCCGGCATCGATGCGCGGGGATTCCTGTTCGGCGCAGCGGTGGCTGATCGTCTGGGGTTGGGATTCGTGCCGGTGCGCAAAAAGGGCAAACTGCCCTGGAAAACGGAAAGCCTCGCGTACAAACTCGAATACGGCGAAGCCGAGATCGAGGTGCATACCGACGCCTTCCAACCGGGCGAGCGGGTTGCCTTGATTGATGACCTGCTGGCCACCGGCGGAACCGCCTCGGCGGCGGCCCGGCTGATCGAAAAGGCCGGCGGGGAAGTCGTGCAGGCGCAGTTCCTCATCGAACTGGGTTTCCTGAACGGCCGCTCCGCTTTGGGCGCCGTGCCGGTGAGGTCGATTCTGGTTTATTGAAAACCTGTAGCCGCCCCACTGCGTTTAGGCGTTCGGGAGCACGGCAACGGAGTGCCGTGGCTACATGCCCTCCACCAAACCAACGATCTTTTCCTTCGCGCTCTGCACGATGGGCAAACCATGCGCGAAGCACACGATCTCGAAATCCAATGAGGCAAGAACGCCCAACGATTTCCCGAGCGTGCGCGGATTTTCGCAATACTTGTCGGGCAGGACGGCCAGCCCGTCGAGGTTGATCAGTGCATCACCCACGATCAGGACACCGGGCGCAAGATAGGCCGTTTCGCCTGGCCCGCCGCCCGGTAGGCCGATGGTCTTCACCGCTTGGAAAAGAACCTCGCCGTCCTTGATCCAATGATCGGCCGCCACTTCGCCGCGGGCTCCTTCCGGCGCATAAACCGGCACAGCCAGGCGCTGCTTTTCATAGGCCGAATCGCGTTCATGATTCCCGCTGGTCAGAAGAACTGCGGCCACCTTGTCCTTGCCGACCATTTGTCGGAAGGCGTTTTCCTCCAGCCGGAGCGGATCGATCAGAACCCAACCGTCCGGCGTTCGCACCGCCGTGCTGGAGCAATCGGTTTTGCAACCGGGATTGTAACCATGCCAGACGAAGAGATCTTCGCTGACCCGATGAACCTCCGGGATGGGTTTCAAATCTCGAAGAAGGATTTGATTTTGTTGAGAAATCCGGCGCGGTAGTCCTTCTGTCTTGCGTTATGGGCTCCACCCGACGCTCCCGCCATGGCGCCCTCGTTCTGCAAGCGCCGTTTGGCCAGCAGGTCGCTGAGGG
>JBMOHI010000472.1:0-2374 GCA_049317925.1 Terrimicrobiaceae bacterium | reverse complement strand
TTTTCATGGCGGCGCGCTGCACGGCTTCGTAGGCGTCTTTGCGTTCGAGGCCTTTCTCCGTGAGCATGAGCAAAGCGGACTGACTGGCGTAGAGGCCACCGGTAATCTCCATGTTGCGCTTCATGTTTTCGGGATAGACTTGCAGGCCCTCGACGAGTTTGCGCAGTTGCACGAGCATGTAATCAAGGAGCGTGGTGGAATCGGGCAGGATGATGCGCTCGACCGAACTGTGGCTGATGTCGCGTTCGTGCCAGAGGGCCACATTTTCCAACGCGGCCACGGCGTTTCCGCGAATGACGCGGGCGATGCCGCTGAGGCGTTCGCCGGTGATGGGGTTGCGTTTATGCGGCATGGCCGAACTGCCTTTCTGTCCGGCGGCGAAGTATTCTTCCACCTCGAGAACCTCGGTGCGCTGCAAATGACGGAACTCGGTGGCCCAGCGGTCAATCGAGCTGGCGATGAGCGCGAGCACGGTCATGAATTCGGCATGGCGGTCGCGTTGGATAATTTGGGTGGAAAGCGCGGCGGGCTTGAGACCGAGTTTTTCGCAGACAAATTTTTCCACCCGCGGATCGAGGTGGGCATGGGTGCCGACCGCACCACTGACCTTGCCGACGCGGATGCGTTCGCGCATTTGTTCGAGGCGTTCGATGCTGCGGCCGAATTCGTCGAACATGAGCGCCATCTTGAGTCCAAACGAAATCGGCTCGGCATGGATGCCGTGGCTGCGTCCGATCATGGGGGTGAATTTGTGCTCAAGGGCACGCTTGGCAATGGCTGCGCGCAATTGCGTCAGATCGTCGAGCAGGATGCCGCTGGCGGCGTCCATCTGCACGGCCAGGGTGGTGTCGAGGAGGTCGGAGGAGGTCAGGCCCTGATGGATCCAGCGTGAGGCGGGACCGACATGGGAGGCGACATTTTCCAGGAAGGCAATAACGTCGTGGTTCGTCCGCTTTTCGATCTCACGGACTTTCTCGATTTCGAAGGCCGCTTTTTGACGGATGGTGACGGCGTCCTCCTTCGGGATGCTGCCGAGTTCCGCCATGGCCTCGCAGGCCAGGGTTTCGATTTCGAGCCAGATTTCGAGTTTGCGCTGCTCGGTCCAGAGCGCACGCATCTGCGGCAAAGAGTAACGGTCAATCACCGGCAAAGTAGAAGCGACCTCCGGTCGCTTTGCCAATCACCAAAGCAAACAGAGGTCGCCTCTACTTTTTCCACACGAAGGTCACAGCCTGCTCGACTTCGGGATGGAGGCTGAGGGAAACCGGGCAATTCCGGGCGGCGTGTTCGAGGACCTCGCGATCAGGATGGGACTCCGGCAGCGGAATGGTGACCTCCACCTCGATTTTGGCGATCCGGCGGGGTGGCTCCGCGGTCATGTGCTTGCGGACTTTCGCACTGGCCCCATCAAGCACAGCTTGCAGGGATTTTTTCTGCACCACGATCGCCATGGTCGTGAGCATGCATGCCGCCAAGGAGGTGGCGGTGAGGTCGGTCGGACTAAAGGCCTCGCCTTTACCAAGGTTGTCCTTCGGCGCGTCGGTGGGAAGGACCGCGCCGGACGGACCGTGGGTGGAAAGACAGCGAAACGAGCCCTCGTATTTTACGGAGAATTCAACCATGCCCGCAGCCTAGCGACTCCGGGCATGGTTTGAAAAGCCCCGGAAAACTTCAGGCTCCGACTTTGATGCGTTTAAGGCGACCGTTGTTCTGAACGCGAACGCGCCCGCTTTCGAACAGATCCACCAGAGCAGCGAGGGTTTCCTTGCTGTCGCGGGCGCAGGACGAGACGATCTCGACCAGTTCGCCCAAGGAGTAGTGCTTCCGATTGATTTTTTTGTAGGGATTTTTCATAGCTTGCGTACTTACAGAGTATTTACGCATTAGACGCACGGTCAGGTGCGTTTGTTCAAAAAATCCGCAAATATTATTCGGCGATTTTGTCCACCGGGCGGGTGGGCGAAACCAAACCGGCGGAAAGCACAATCTTCATGACCTGCTCGACCGTAAGACCGCTTTCGATGACATCCTCGCTGGGCACGGCAATGACCCGCCCGGAAACCGGATTCGGGGTGAAGGGGAGGAAAATGAGGGTGAACTCCTTGTCAAAGGCCGGATCGTAGCACTGGCCCGTGACGAATCCGACCAGCAGGCCGTTGCCCTCGGGATATTTGATGTAGGCCACGCGTTTGAAATTGCGACTGCCCTTCATGCTGCGGATCGATTCCAACGCCTGCTTGACCGCGCCGTAAACCGGCGACACCAGCGGCACGGAGAGGATCAGCGATTCGAAGGTCTCAATAATGCGCCGGCCAAACACATTCGTGGCCATGAACCCCATCGCCAGCACGATGAGGATCGTGGTCAAAAACGG
>JBMOHI010000471.1:0-2378 GCA_049317925.1 Terrimicrobiaceae bacterium | reverse complement strand
GGGATGTAGGCGATGACTTCCTGGCCGTTGGTCAGGCGGACCTTGGCGACTTTGCGCAAGGCGGAATTGGGTTTCTTGGGGGTGCGGGTCATGACCTGAACGCACACGCCGCGGCGCTGCGGGCAATTGACCAGCGCCGGTGATTTGGATTTCACCGTGACTTTGCTGCGTCCTTTGCGGACCAGTTGATTGATTGTAGGCATGGGCTGTAAGTGGCGTCCCCGGATGGTTCAGGAGACAAAAAAAGCACTCGCGAGTGCTCTTTCCTTTCCCCGACGTTGTGCGGGAAGCGAGATAGTAGGGAGCGAAGGGCTTCTAGCAAGCGAAAATTGAAACTTTTTCGCCTTGGGCGGGCTCAGCGGTAGAGTTGGTTGAGGAGGTCGGCAAAGCGGAGCCCGGCCTGGACGACCCGTTGCCGGGCCAACTCGTGGGCATTGTCCACGTAGGCCTGGTCGAGTTCGACCGGGTTCGCATTCTCCCCGCCGGGAAGTTTTTGATAGCCCTCGATCATGCCGAAACGGTGGCTTTCCCTGACCCAGGCCTCGGCCTCGCCACCGGTGGGAAACTTTTCACCGGAGTAGGTTTTCTGCAAATCCGCGCTGTGTTCCCGCGCAGCAGGCTGGGCAGCGGTGTGACCCGGTATCGGGTCCTCCATGGAGTAAGGCGGCTCGGGATACACCTCGCCCGCATTGCCATCCTTGAAGGCGCGGCGGTACGCGGTGTCCCAGAAATAATGGAGGTTTTTCCAATTCGGAAAGACCTCAACCTTGGCATCCACAATATTGGGGACGACGACCTTGTTGCCGCCGGCGTCACCGTTGCGGCTGCTGGCGTGGAGCGGCTGGTGGACGTCACCGACCAGGTGGCTCAGCATGACAAGGGCCTGGTCTTTGTCGACGCGCGGATCGGTGCGCTTGCCGCTGATGATGTCCGAGCAAAGCCGGATGGCCCAGAGGGCATTGACCTGCCAGGCGACGGGAAAGGGTTCTGCTTCGAGATTCTCGGGCAGCTCAATATAATGCCAGGTGTTGAACTCCTTGGTCTTGCCACGGATGTCGTCCATCCAGCATCCCATGGTGACGAACGTGTAATCGGTCCCGTTTTTGGCATTGAAGGCCGCGATGCTTTTCTCCACCCCGGCCTTGGCCTGCGGGGTGAGATGCTCGTAGGCGACCTGGCAGACGAGCATGTGGCCGAAGGCATCCCAGGCGCTGGCGTTTGAGATCCAACACGCCAGAGCGGCCAGACCGAGAAAGAGCCGAGCCCTCATGATTTTGACGCGGCGGCGGTGAGTGCGGCAATTTGCTTTTCCAACTCACGCACGCGCTTAGCTAATTCGGGCAATTGTTGAACAGCGAGCCATTGGCGCTTGGTCTGCTTATCCGGGACGGCGGGAACGCCGAGAATCTTGCTGCCATCGGGGACATCGCGCATGAGGCCGGACTTTGCGCCGATGTGGACCTGGTTGCCAATTTTCAAATGACCCGCGATTCCGGTTTGCGAGGCCACCACGGTGTAGCTGCCGATTTCGGTGCTGCCGGCGATGCCGACCTGGCCCATGATGATGCTGTTTTTTCCGATCTTCACGTTGTGGGCCAGATGGACGAGATTGTCCACCTTGGTACCCGCGCCAATGATCGTCGAGCCGAAGGCGGCGCGGTCCACCGTCGAGCCGGCCCCGATTTCCACATCGTCCTCGATGACGACATCACCGATTTGCAGCACCTTGCGGAAACCGGCTCCGTCCAACACATACCCGTAGCCGTCGCCGCCGATGACACAGCCGGAATGAATGCCGACGCGGTTGCCGAGTTTGCAATGCGGATAAAGGATCACCCCCGGATAAAGGGTCGAATCGTCACCAATGCGGCTGTCGTGGCCGACGTGGTTTCCGCCGAGCAGGGCTGTTCGCGCGCCGATGACGACGTTTTCGCCAATGACGACATACGGACCGATGTGGGCCGTAGGGTCGACCTGCGCAGTAGCCGCGATCACCGCGGTGGGATGAATGCCGGCAGCGTGTGGCTTCTGCGGGAAAAAATGCGGCAGCAGGCGGGCCATGGCCACCCGCGCGTCGGGCACGCGGATGAGCGTCTTGCTCTCAGAAGTGAAGGTTCCGGCCACGAGGATGGCCGAGGCCTTGCTTTGATCGGCTACGAGAAAGTGACGTTCCTTGTCGGCAAAGGTCAGGTCGCCGGCCTTGGCATTCTCAGCGGCGGCGCATCCGGTGATCGCAGTGGACCCGTCCCCGCTGACTTCACCGCGGACAAGTTCGGCGATTTGAGAGACTGTGATTGGCATTGTTTAGTGATTCGCTGATCACTCTTCCAGCTTTCCGCCGTAAAGAAAGTTCTTCTGCGGCGTGATCGCGCTGACCG
>JBMOHI010000470.1:0-2395 GCA_049317925.1 Terrimicrobiaceae bacterium | reverse complement strand
ATGTGCTGGCGCAGGGAGTGCTGGGTGATGCTGCGGATGTCGCGTCCGTCGAGGGTGATGGCTCCGGACTGTGGATCGTAGAAGCGCTGGATCAGGGCGAGGATGGTGGTCTTGCCTGCCCCGCTGGCTCCGACGAGGGCGTATTGTTTGCCGGGTTCGATATCGAGGATGATGTTGCGCACGGCGGGCTTGTCGTGGCTGTAGGAGAAATTGACGTGGTCGAAAACGATGTGTCCGCGGCAGGAGGTGATGGCCACGGCATCGGGGGCGTCCTGAATGGCGGGCTGCAGTTTCATCAGATCAAAGATGTTGGTGGCGGAGGCCATGCATTTCTGCATCTGCATGGGGATGCGGCTGAGGGATTTCACCGGATCGTAGAGCATGAAGAGCCCGAAGCAGAGGGCTCCGAATTTTACCAGGTCCACGTGGAAGTAATAGACGTAGACAAGGGCCAGGACCACGCCGAGGGCGGAGACCGACTCGATCATGGGACCGACCATTTCCATGCTCTTGCGCACTTTCATGCTATTGCGGCACTGGATGAGACTGGACTGGTCGAACTGCGAGACTTGGTGCTGTTCCTGGGCAAACGATTTGACCACGCGGATGCCGGCGAAGGTTTCCTGGAGGATGACCGCCATTTGTCCAGCTTCGTTTTCCTCGTTCTTGCCAGCCTGGCGGACTTTTTTGCCGAAGAAAATCACAGGGAAAAAGCAGATCGGAAAAAGAACGAGGGTGGTGAGGCTAAAGCGCCAGTCGATGACGACGAGGCCGATGATGTTGACCACCACGGAAACGGGGGCTTTGACGATGTCGCCGGCGATGGAGGTCAGGGCGGTTTGGGCCATGCGGGCGTCGTTCATCACGCGGGAGATGAGTTTGCCGGATTTCGCCTGGGTGAAAAACGACATCGACTGCGACATGAGGTGGCTGAAGAGCTGGGTGCGAATGTCGCGAAGCACGCGGAAGCTGACCCAAGCCAGACAATAGGAATTCAGATAGGAGAAAATTCCGCGGGCCACCACGACGGCGGGGATGAGCATGAGGATGCCGATCTTGGCTTCGAGGCTGATGCCGGAGGTGTCGGGCATGTGCTCCATCAGCTTGAAGTTGCCGGTGGACGGGATTTTGGGCAGGCCTTTGCCGGCCACGATGTAGAGGACGACGGGGATGATGCCATTGACCAATCCGGCCAGAACGCCAAAGAAAAGCCCGAGGGCAAATCGCGTTTTGTAGGGCCGCAAATACGTGGCCAGCCGCTGGTAGGGACCCCAGAAAGCAGGGAGAAGTTGCCAAAACGGAAGTTTCTTAGCAGCGGGCATGAAGATAAAAGCTTACACCAGAATGCCGCCCGGTCGCATTCAAAATTCCAACAGCCCGGGACGGGGTCCGCTGAAGATCCCGAAATACCAATCCCAGATGGCCTGTCCGCCGAAAATCCAGATCGCTGCGCCGAGCGCGAGAAAGGGGCCGAAGGGCACGCGCGAGCCGGCTTTGTCCCGGGCCAGAAAAATGCCGGCCAGCGCGGCGAAGCACCCGATGATGGAAGCGGCGCAAAGTGTGAAGAGAACGGCTTTCCAGCCGAGAAACGCGCCGATGGCGGCGATGAATTTCACGTCCCCGAAGCCCATGGCTTCGCGCGGGATGGTCACGGCGCGGAGCTGGCCGGTCGCGGTCTCGAGTTGGTCGAGGGAGGTTTCCTGTCCGTCGAGAATCAGCCGGTCGTAGCGGAATCGCAGTGTGGCATTTTCGCGTTCCGTTCCGGCTACAGTGGAGGTCGTGCATTCGAGGACAAGCTCGTCCGATTCGCGCGAGAAGATGTCCTCCCATTGCAAGGTTTCCTCCCCCACGGTGAGGCTGGCATTTTCACCGTCGCGGTGCCAGGTGAAGGCTTCGGCGGGTTCGAAGGTGTGACGTTTTTTTCCAAAGGCGAGCTTGCCGAACTCCACGATGGCCCAGAGCAGGCCGTAGCCGAGCGCCGCGCCCGCCAGCGAAAGCCCGAGTGCGCTCAGGCGGGAGTCCGTCTCCATCATTTGCGGAATGATGATGCTCAAAATAATCCCCGCGGCTGTGCCTCCCCAGGTGATTTCGTCGGGGATGATGAAATGCTCGATGTCGATGAACGTGGCGGCGATGAGCAGGGCCAGAAAAAGCCAGTAAACCGGGGCCAGCGGCAGGCCGTAGTGCGTCCAGGTGAAAAGAAAAAGCGCGGCAGTAAGGACTTCGACGAGGAGATAGCGGATGGAGATCTTCGCGCCGCAGCCGGAACATTTTCCGCGAAGAACGAGCCAGCTTACGACGGGTAGATTTTCAAACCACGGAATGGTGCGGTGGCAGGAGGGACAAAAGGAGCGGCGGGGTTCGCGCAGGGAGACCCCGCGGGGCATGCGATGGA
>JBMOHI010000469.1:0-2399 GCA_049317925.1 Terrimicrobiaceae bacterium | reverse complement strand
CGCGGAAAGCTTCCTCGGAAAATGCCGTGGGAGGCGCGAGACGGGATTTGAAGTATTGCATGCGGCTGAGGGCGGGTTCGATGTCGGCAGGCGGGAGGGCTTCGAGGACTCTACGGGCCTGCGCGGCCTGTTCAACGCGATGGCAGATCATGAGCATGTCGTTGCCGGCGGCGATGCCCATCCGCATGGTCTCGTCGAACCCGTAGTGGTTGAGAATGGCCCCCATGTCGAGGTCATCGGTCATGACGAGGCCGGAGAAATTCATGTCCTCCCGCAACAGGCCGTTGATCATGGCGGGAGATAGCGAAGCAGGCGGGCCTCCTTGTTCAAGGCCGGTGATCGTGATGTGGCCGATCATCATGCTGTCCACCTTGTCAGCAAAGTGGCGGAAGACGGCGAGTTCGTGTTCCTCCATAGCTTCGCGCGAACGCTCGAGCACGGGAAGTTCGTGATGCGGATCGAGTCCGGCGGAGGAATAACCAGGAAAGTGTTTGCCGCAGCTCAGGATCCCCGCGCCGCGCAGGCCGTCGTTGAAGGCGGAGGCTTTTTCGATGACCTCGGCCACGGTGCGGCCGTAACACCGGCCCTTGAGCGAATTGTCCGCCTCGTCATCAAAAGAAATATCGAGCACGGGACAGAGGTCGAGGTTGAAGCCGAAGAGCCGGAGCAGGCGGCCGGTGATGTCGCCGTGCCGGTGAATGAGCGCGAGATCATTGCGGTCGCGGAGCTGTTGCGCGTTGGGCGGTTCGTTGCCGATGAGTTTGAGGCGGGAAACGCGGCCGCCCTCCTGGTCGATGGTGATGATGGGTTCGACGTCGCTGAGGTCGCGCAGATCGTCGATCAGCTTGCGCAGTTGGACGGGGGTTTTGATGTTGCGTCCGAAGAGGATGAACCCGCCGGGCTGGAGTTTTCTAAAGAAGGCGGTGTCCTCCGGGCTGAGTTCCGGACCGGGAACACCGGTGAGCAAGAGTTGACCCGCATCGCTGGATGACATAAGTGCGTGAATACACAACCCCGTGGCGAAACCCAACGAAAAGATCGGCCTCTACGGCGGCAGCTTCGATCCCATCCACAACGGCCACCTCATCCTGGCCCGCGACGCCATGGAACGGCTCGAGCTGGACCGCGTGGTTTTTCTTCCCGCCCGCATCTCTCCGCACAAGCTGGACCGTCCGCCGGCGTCGCCGGAGGCGCGCAGTCAGATGCTGGCCGCCGCGATTGCGGATGAGCCGAATTTCGAACTCGACGATTGCGAGATCCAGCGTGAGGGACCGTCGTTTACAATCGATACGGTCCAGCTTTACCGGAAGCGCTTTCCCGGCGCGCGGCTGCATTATTTCATTGGCGACGACAACCTGCCCGAACTCGATACGTGGAAGGACATCTCTCATCTGCGCGAACTGGTCCAATTTGTGGTGCTCTCGCGCGCCGGGGTGCCGTTTCTCAACGAATTCCCCACCATCACCCGGCACATTGAGATTTCTTCGACGGAGATCCGCAATCGCATTGCCCGCGGGCTCTCCGTGCGGTATATGATGCCTAAACCCGCCTTCGATTTGATCAACACCCTCGGACTCTACCGCAATGACTGACGCCGAAATGCTGGCGCGGGCCTGCGCAAGTGCTGCAGCCGACAAGAAGGCCGATGATCTGGTGGTGCTGGATATGCAGGGGGTTTCCACCGTCACGGATTTTTTTGTGATTTGCTCGGCCTCGTCCGAGCCACAGCTCAAAGCCATCGCCAACTCCGTTCGTGAACAGGTGCAGAAGGAGGCCGGTCGCAAGCCGCTTTCCGCCGAAGGATCGCCCCTGAGCCAATGGATCGTGCTCGATTACGGCGAAGTGATCGTCCATCTTTTTCACTCGGAAAAACGCGGCCACTATGGATTGGAAAACCTCTGGAGCGACGCGGAGCGGCTCAAACTCGAGGGATAATTTGCGCGGCGGGGAAACGCGGTTTATCTTTTCCCGCGATGAATCTGGTCGAGGACATCGAGATCAATTGCCCGCAATGCGGCGAATCCTTCGCCATTGAAGTGGATACCGGGGCCGGATCCTACACCACGGTTGAGGATTGTGCGGTCTGTTGCCGGCCCATGACGATTTTCATCCGTTGCAGCCCGGGCGAAGTCGAATCGGTCGATGTTCAACCCGGTTAAATATCCCGCAACCGCTTGCATTTGAGGGATTCCCGGCGTATAAGAACTCGATATGTTCGCGCAACGTGACGCGATAGTGCGGCTGCTCCGGGATGATGATCCCGAGACGGTGCGCATGGTCAAAGAACAACTGGCTCTCGGTGGTGAGGATTACATCCCGGATCTGCGCGATCTGGTGGATCTCGACGACGAGCAAGTCTCGCGTCATGCCCGCGACGTGATGGCCGAAATCGCCAGCCA
>JBMOHI010000468.1:0-2400 GCA_049317925.1 Terrimicrobiaceae bacterium | reverse complement strand
CCGATTCCCTACGGAATCAATGTCTTGAAAATGATGGCTAGACATCTCGGCGGACATTACCGCAAACTCATTAATGAGCACAGGGTGTCATCCCCCGCGTAACAAAAACGGTTGACGCCACCTGCTTGCGAACGACAGAAAGAAAGGCAGTACATTTTTCATGAAGATATTACTATTGGGTGCTGGTGGATTCATTGGCGCAAATCTCACCGAACGTCTCGTCAAGGATGGGAAACACCAGATCACCGCTCTCGACATTGACCGCGAGAAACTCGACGACACCATTAAGAACGGCGACATCACCTACATCGATTTCGACATCCGCGGCAGCGAGGAACAGCTCGAGAAACTGACCGTCGAACACGATCTGATCGTGGATCTGGTGGCGCGGGCCAACCCCAGCCTCTACGTCAGCAACCCGGTGGACGTTTTTAAGCTCAACTTTATCGAGAATCTCAAGATCGCGGACTATTGCGTGAAGCATAAGAAGCGCATCGTCCAATTCTCGACCTGCGAGGTTTACGGCATCACGGCGGCCAAGGCCAACGGCCAGAGCTCGGCGGAGTTTCCCCAGCCTTTCATTGAGGACGAAACCCCTCTGATCATGGGCCCGGTGAAGAACCACCGTTGGATTTACGCCTGTGCGAAGCAACTCCTCGAGCGCGTCCTCCACGCCTACGGAATCGAGCAGGGCCTCAATTACTCGATCATTCGTCCCTTCAACTTCATCGGGCCGCGCATCGACTACCTCCCGAGCGAGCAGACCGGTAATCCCCGCGTGTTCAGCCACTTCATGAACGCGCTGCTCTACGGCACTCCGATCAAGCTGGTGGACGGTGGTGCCAACTATCGGGCCTACACCTACATCGACGACGCGGTGGATTGCATCGTGCGCATCATCGAAAACCCGAATGGTTCCTGTGACCGCCAGATCTTCAACATCGGCACGCCCGAGAACGAAGTGACGATCAAGCAACTGGCCGAGCGCATGATTGCGATCTTCAATAAACACTTCCGTCAGCCCGGCGATCCGACTCCTGAGATGATTGATGTCTCCAGCGAGGAATTCTACGGGGTGGGCTATGAGGACTGTGACCGCCGAATCCCGAACGTGGACAAGGCCCGCACCCTGCTGGGTTGGAAATCCGAGCACGATCTCGATTCCGTCCTCTTCCACACCATGAAATACTTCGTGGACAAACACCGGGCCAAACACAAGGAGCCGGTTGCGGCCTGACGCAGGCCAGCCAATCTGAAAATCTGAAAACAGGCGGCTGGGCAATCAGCCGCCTGTTTTATTTCCAGAGGAACGCGGCGCAAACAATCACGGCAGCGCCATAAAGAACTCCGCCCCAGGCGGCGGCGGGGAGGCGGTTTTTCACCGCGGTCAACCAGGCAATTTGGTCGCGCAGGGTCCACGGCACACCCACCCAGAACAAGCCCAGAATAATCCAGGCATAGGCCAGTACCACCACGAGAAGACGGGACTGTTCCGGCCGCAAAAACGCCGCCCCCAGCAGAGGCTCCGCGGCCAGCAAGGCCAGCATTCCGAGCGCCCGCACAGCCAGGAATTCCTCCACGTAGCGCCAGGACAGAAAAGTCCCGGCCACGATCGCCAGTAACATCACATTCCGCAGACGGGCAAACTCGCCCAGGTCCATTTGCCGCACGAGGAGGAAGCTCCAGATCCCGGCCAGCACAATCAAAACCGTGCCCGCGGCCCGCGAGCGGGGAAAATTGCGCAGCCAGACCGCGCATTCCTTGGGCCGCCACAAAGCCAGAAGATGAGTGCCCAACAGGGCGACCCCGACCACCAATCCCACCACCTGCAAACTCACCGGATAAATCATACCTCGACCGTCACCGTACGCTTGGCCCGCACGGGAGTCTCCCAAAATTTTTTCTCCAAGGCGTCGCTGGCCGCGGCCACCTGGGCTTGCTTTTTGCTCAATCCCTCGCCGCGACCCAGTTCGAGGCTTTTCCAGACCACCCGCGAAACGAACTTTTTCGAATGATCAGGCCCGCTCTGTTCGAGCACTTCATAAACCGGTGCCCGGGGTTCCAGCGCCTGCAAAATCTCCTGCAAATGCCCCTTGGGATTCACCTCCTCGGGATCATTGGCAATGCGTTCGAAATCATCCGCCGTCATCCGCAGCACGAAATTCCGCGCGGCGTCGAATCCCCCGTCCAGATAGACAGCGCCGACGACGCTCTCAAAGGCATCGGCCAGGGTCGAGGCGCGTTCGCGGCCGCCGCTGGAATCCTCCCCGCGGCCCATCATCAAATGACGCCCCAGATCAAGATCGGTGGCGCGGGTTTTCAGCGCGGTGCGGGAAACGATTCGGGTCCGCAGTTTGGTCATGGTGCCCTCGCTGAACTCGGGATACAGGCGGTACAGGT
>JBMOHI010000467.1:0-2400 GCA_049317925.1 Terrimicrobiaceae bacterium | reverse complement strand
CAGCTTCTCGACTATCTCGCCCCGGCAAAAAAGTGAACCTTGAGGAGTCGCTGGCGTGGCTCTACTCCACGCAGCAGTTCGGCATCAAGCTGGGCCTCGAAAACACCAGGCGCTTGCTTGGTGTCTTGGGCGACCCCCAGGAAAAACTGCGCTTCCTTCATGTCGCCGGGACCAATGGCAAGGGGTCCGTCTGCGCCATGCTCGATGCCATCCTGCGCGCCTCCGGCCGCCGCACCGGACTCTACACCTCCCCGCACCTGGTGGACTTTCGCGAACGCATCCGGGTGAACGGCGAAAAAATTCCCCCGCTGATCGCCGCCGAAGGGTTGTCGCTCATTCGCGCCGGTTCCAGCGATTGGGATCACTCACCGACTTTTTTTGAGATCACGACCGCGCTGGCGCTGTGGCACTTCGCCCGCGAGGACTGCGAATTGGTCGTTCTCGAAACCGGCATGGGCGGACGCCTTGATGCCACCAATGCCGTTCTTCCCCTCGTCTCCATTATCACCCCCATCGCCATGGATCATGCGCAATGGCTGGGCGACACGCTCGCCCTGATCGCCGCGGAAAAAGCGGGCATCATTAAACCTGGCGTCCCGGTGGTGAGCGCACCACAGGAGCCCGACGCAGCAAGGGTCTTGAAGGGGCGCGCGTTGGCGGAACGATCGCCGGTCGACTTTGTGGAAACTCCGCTCCGGGGATTCGCCATCGGCCTGCGCGGTTCCCACCAGCAGAGAAACGCCGCCCTGGCCGTGGCCGCCCTTGCCGCCGCCGGCGTGACCGTGAGCGGGACGGACATCAAAAACGGACTTCACGATGTGCGCTGGCCCGGCCGGTTTCAACTTGTCGCGGACCGGATCGTCCTCGACGGCAGCCACAACCCCCACGCCGCCGCACATCTCGTGGAAAACTGGCGGGAGAGTTTTGGCTCGCACCAAGCCACGGTGATTTTTGGAGCTCTGGCCGACAAGGACTACACCGCGATGCTGAAGATTCTCGAACCCATCGCACGGGAATTCTTCTTCGTCCCCATCGACAACCCGCGCGCGGCCGCGCCGCAACTCCTGGCGGAAAGCACCACGGCCCGAAACCGGATTTTTGCTTCGGTGCAAGCAGCCCTGGAGGCTTCCCCGGACCTGACCCTGGTCACCGGCTCGCTTTTTCTGGTCGGCGAGGCACTCGAACTCCTCGGCCTAGAAGTTTGAAGCTCCCGCCGCCGGGTCAAAGACTCAGCCGGGCGAAAAGCGAGTCCAGGGGCATTTGCAGACCGATGAAAAACTCGCCGAACTCCGCGTATTGCGCACTCACTTCGTCGAAGCGCATCTCGTAAACGATGGCCTTGATTTCCGAGGTCGTCTTGGCGAAGAGCGTCACGCCCCATTCCATGTCGTCCAACCCGGTCGAACCGGTGATGAGTTGGAGGATGCGCCCGGAGTACGTCCGCCCCACCCGCGCGTGGCCGGCCATGAGTTTTTTGCGGACGGCAAAATCCAGCGCATACCAATTCTGTCCCTCCAGGCCCCGGCGTTTGGACATCGGATAAAAACACACCACCGGCCAGTCGGGCAGATTGGGTTCGAGGCGGTCCTTGAGATATTTTTCCATCCGCTTCTCGAAGGCCGTCAGTTTTTCCGCAAACTCCGGCGAACCCGGCGCGAGCTTTTCTTCGCCTTCCAGCGTGGCCGCGTATTCCTCCGCGCTGGTGGTGTACTCGCTGCGCTCGGTCATGGAGAGCCAGCTGAACTCCGGCACCAGAATTCCCGGACCGAGGGCCAGCGCGAGGTGCTTGGCAAACGCGTCCGCCACCTGCAGGTCGGGGGTCAGCAGCATGAAGCCGACATCGGCCTTCGGCGTAACCAAACTGAACATGAGCAACTGGGTCGCGGGCGTGGCACGGATTTCCTGGATGAGTTGGGCCAGCGCCGTCTTGGCCTCGATTTTTTGCACTCCTTCGAGCAGATCCCAGGCCCCGTAATCGACGTGGAAAAAGAGGTGAAGAACATGCCGGCCTTCGGCGGGCAGAACGGGGTCAAGCGAGGGCGTTTGCATGGATGGCTGACATAAGCTCTCGCACGCCGAAAAAACGATTGCAATCCTGCGTCGTGTCCGTAGTTTCCGGCCTCAAAGGAAAATCACCTATGGCAGATGTAGCAAACAAGTATTCGCAAAACGTCGGGGGCAAATTTTACGTGGACGATCAGTGTATCGACTGCGATCTGTGCCGCGAAACCGCGCCGGCCAATTTCAAACGCGATGACGACGGTGGTCACAGCTATGTGTTCAAGCAGGCCGAGACGCCGGAAGAGGAGGCCCTCTGCAAGGAGGCCATGGAAGGCTGCCCGGTGGAGGCCATTGGCAACGACGGCGAATAAAGCCGGTTTTTCTCTCGTTTTCTTCAAG
>JBMOHI010000466.1:0-2408 GCA_049317925.1 Terrimicrobiaceae bacterium | reverse complement strand
TTCGGTGATGCGTTCCAGCACGGGGCGGCCGTCCTTGATGCTGCGGAGTTCGCCGGTGAACAGGCCGCGCATGTTGTACCAGTATTGCTTCCAGATCGGTTCATCGAGATGGAATTGCTTGCGGAAGTTGGCTTTGACCGACTCCGAGATTTTCGGGTTCAGTTCACCCCACGGATACGGGCTGCCGGGAGTAAGGGTGATGATGAAAAACGAAATGAGGCTGATAAAAAAGACCAGCACCAGCGAGATCAGGAGGCGGCGGACGATAAAGGTGATCACGGGCGCACCTCCCGCTTGGGCGGCAGTTTTCCGGCGAATTCCGGACGGTAAAACCACTGCATGTAATAGGTCCATCCGGCCTTGGTCACTTCGACCGGCGTGTCGATGAAACCGCCTTTGCCATCCGGGCGGCAGATGCGGAAGCTGTCCTTCCAGATGACCGAGGTGGAGTTGGGCACGAAGAGGAAAAGATACGGCTGATCCTCGAAGATCAATTTCTGAATCTCCCCGGCCATGGCCTTGATGGTGGCAGGGTTGTACTCCTGCCGGATCTGTTCGATCAGGGTATCGACGCGGGGGTTTTTGTAGCCGACGAAATTGAGTTGCTCGGGATTGGTCTGCGAGGAATGCCAGATTTGATAAACGTCGAAGTCCGGTCCGGTGGACCAACCGAGCACGGTGGCTTCAAATTCGAGTTTGTTGATGAAGCGGCTGATGAAAACGGCCCACTCGTAAATCTCCACCTTCACCTCGACGCCGATGGAACGCAGGTTGTCCTGGACCAGGGTGGCGATGTCTTTCCGCACTTCGTTGGCCTGATTGACGATGAGGGTGAAGGCCATGCGCTTGCCGTCCTTCACCCGGATGCCGTCGGGACCGGGTTTCCAGCCGGCTTCGTCGAGCAAACGCGCCGCGGCGGCGGGGTCGTAGGGGATTGGTTTGATGTCAGGATTGGAAAACCAGAAGTGGGGAGGGAAGATGCCGTTACTTTGCACGCCATTGCCGTAGAGAATGAATTCGATCATTTGCGGCACGTTGACCGCATGGGCAAACGCGGTGCGGACGCGCACGTCCTGGAAGAGCGGATTGCGTAGGTTCCAGCCGACGTACTCGTAGCTGTTAGCCGGATAGCGGAAGATCTGAAAACGCTTGTCTTGCAAGAGCGACGAAACCGCCCAGGGACTGACACCCCAGAAATCCGTCTGCCGCGTCATGAAAGCCAGCCGGATGGAGATCGGGTCAGGCAAATAGCGGAAGACCACGCCATCAAGCCAGGGCGCGCCCTGATAATAGTCGTCATTGCGCACTAGCCGCAGGGACTCGTTGGTTTTCCATTTTAAAAACTTGAATGGGCCTGTGCCGATGGGGTTGCGGTTGAAATTGTCCGCCCACCACGAAGCGGGTTTGTCCTCGAGAATGTGCGCGGGGATGAGTGGCATCATCCAACTGTTGAGCGCGGGCGAGTAGGGTTTGCGATAGGTGACGAGGGCTTCGTATGCGTTGGGGGTTTCGATTTTTTGGATGAGATCGAAATCCGGTTTGCGCGGTGACGCCACCGTTTCGTCCATGATGGCGCGGTAGGTGAAGGCCACATCGCGCGAGGTGAAGGGCGCGCCATCGTGCCAGCGCACGTCGTCGCGCAAAACAAAATGCACGAGGGGTTCGGCCAGGAAATTGCGAGTCTCCGCAACGGCGACGGTGGCCTTGGCGTTTTCTTTTCCGGTGAGAAACGTCTTGAGCCGCTCTTCGATCGCTTTGCCATCTCCGGTGACGGTGATCTCAAAGGCGGAATCGTAGTCGAACCACGTCCGTTCGATGGCCACATCGGGATTCGCCTTTTGGAAATCCTCCAGCGTGGCGCGGGCCTTCTCGGTTTCGACGCGCAGAGTGGCGAGGGGCCGGACGGTCTTCGGATCGAACAGGCCGAAGATCTTATTGCTGGCCTCCATCCCGGGAAGAGTGAGGTCGAGAAGAAGGCGGTTGCCGTCCGTGCGGGCGTTTTGCAGCGACCAGCCGGACCAGGACGGGCGGGCGCTTTCGACGATCTGCAGCGCAGCCGTGGCCGCGGCCGGGTCCTGGAAATAAACCGTGGTGGTCTGACTCAGGGTGAAGGACTTGGCCAGCTGGGTGGTGATTTCCAGGTTGGGGTCGAACTGCAGGAGGGCCTCGAAAACGAAACCTTCCACCTCGCTGGCCCCGGATTCCGCCGATTGGATGGGGTTCAGTTTTGTGGGCTCGCCGATTGATCCGATGGTGAGTTCATTTTTCCGGTCGCTGGAAAACGAGGCCACGGTCACAAAGGACGCGACCAACAAGGCAACGAGCAAAACTGGAATGCCGTAAACGAAAAAGCGGATCACCGCGGCGAAGAATAGCCGGAGTGGGGCGCGACGCAACCCGAGTTTGCA
>JBMOHI010000465.1:0-2423 GCA_049317925.1 Terrimicrobiaceae bacterium | reverse complement strand
TGACGGCGGAGGACTTCAACTTTGTCGTCGGGGTGTTGTCGAAGAGCGAGTCGGATCGGGTTTCCCTCGTGAAACTCCTGACCGACGAAGAAACGCGGGATGCGATTCTCGATCATGAACTGCTGGCGCGGGCCATCATCGAATCGCCGGAACGTCTGCCCATCTCGCCGCAATTGTACTTTTACGTCCTGTGCCGCAAGGTCCTGAGCGGCACCCCGGTCAAAAGCCGGGAGGCGTCGGACTACGTCGCGTCGCTGCTCGATGGGTTCACCCGCACCGCGCGTCTGGACGATGATGGCGGGCAGAAAAGCATGCGCTACATCTCCGACATGATGCAGGCGCTGTCGAAGGCCGGAACCCATGAGGCGTTTCTGCTGCGCTCGCACACGGCGAATTACGCGCTTTTTGTCAGCGGCATCTTCGCCGGCAACCTGGAAAAACTCACCCGCCACCGCGGCGCGCCCGGGCTGTCGTTTTACGAGGCCATGGGGCAGATGAACTACCGCGCCGCCTCGGAATACCGCGAGGCAAAAAAGTTCAACCTGCAATCCGTCTACGAGGAACTGGCCGGTGGCTTTCACGAAGTGCGCATCGCGTTGAACGATCTGGCCGGCCGCCTCCTGCATTTCGACGCGCCGCCGGGACCGATCATCACGGCATGAGCACGCTCTTCAGCGAGATCCAGCATCTCTTCGAGCGCACCTATGCCAGCGTGGGCATCAATCTTGAGGAATGTCTGATCGACCGGCAGCGTTGCCGCCAGCTTTCGGCCATGGCCGGGGCGCAGGCGGCGGAATTGAGCATGCTGGCCCGGACGTTTTTGCGCGCGTCGGACGGACACCTCCGCGTGGGCATCTATTATTCAAGCTGGCTCATCGAGCAGTTGGAGAAAAACGATCCGCGCTCGGGCCTGAGCGACGCCAACATCAATCCGCTCATCGCCTTCGTGGAGGAAATCAACCACGCGCTGCATGGAGCGCTGCGTTTCCAGCAGGGCGAGGTGCCGGACCCCGGCGAGGACTACGCCCGCAATCCGGAGCTCCAATCCCAGGTGGACACGTATCTAGTGCTCCTGCTTTTCGTAGCCTTCTTCCGCAAGCCGGGCAAAATCACCCGGGCCGACCGGCGCTGGCTGCGGTTTCACATGTTTGATTCGCAACAGCACCGTCCATTTCGCGACAGTTCAATCGCCGCGCGCTATGCCGAAACCACTCTCCTCGCCAAAACCTACACCCGCTTTCTGGAGAGCCTGGCCGCCAGCCGCCGGGTCGAGGAGATCCGCATCTTTCACGCCCTCGATTATGGAAATAAACGCGAACGGATTCTCGCACTGAAAGATCGCGCTCCGAAGTCCTGACGGGAAAACGCATTGAAGGAAGAGGCGAACCCGGCTAGACCCGCCATGCGTGATCGCCATGAAACATCTGCCACACATCATCAGTCTTCTTCTGGCAGTTTCGGTCGGACAGGCCGCATCACCCACAGCCGACCAGATCAGCGAGTTCTCCGTCCGAGTGACCGACTGCATCCAGAAGAAGAATTTCCAAGGAATTCGGGACCTTTACTATCTCGACGGGACGCCCGCCCCGCTGATCGAAAAGACCATGTTGATCTGGGATGCGCGCGTGACGCAGCCGGGCGATCCCAATTGGACCTTCGCTGGTGTGGAGTACTTTTCCCTCGCGGATTTCCTGGCCCGCCCCGGCCTCAATCCCGCCGTGCTCGATCCTTTGGTGAGGGAACGGAATATCGCAGGGATTGACTATGTCCCCAATACGCCCGTGATTGGATTGCTCGTGGTGAAGTTCAAATCCGGGGACAATCAGAATGATTTTGTTTATCCGGTGGGAATGGATCCATCGGGACGCCCGTGCCTGGTGGAAAACAGGCCCAAGGGTTGAAGCCGTAGGCTGAAAAAGCCATCCATCGCCATTCGCGAACCGTTGAAAATCAAGTGCAGATTCTCTTCCTCGCAAACATCATCGTGGCGGGCATTGTCGGCATCCTCAGCCTGGGATTTCCCGCCATCGCCGCGCGGACGGTCTTTCAATCGACCGCCATCTCATCCCCGGCGATGACGATCACAGGGGCCTTCTGGACCGCGATCGCAGTCCTCTCCGCCGTCGGGTTCTTCTTTCCCATCCAACTTTCCGCCGTTCTCTTGGTCCAGTTGTTGTATAAAGGATTCTGGCTGGCGGTTGTAGCCCTGCCCGCCGTCCTCCGGGGTGAGACTTCCCGGCTCCCGGCAGGCATTGCGGTGTTTTTCCTGATCTGGGTGCTGGTGATTCCCTTGGTTTACCCTTGGCGGAGTATCTTCGCCCCGGCGCAGGGCTGACAGGGACGTCAGACCAGCACCACGCTTTGCGATCCCTCGACGATTTCGCCGATGGGTTTGCCCTTGGTCAGCTTTTGGGCTTCCGCCG
>JBMOHI010000464.1:0-2427 GCA_049317925.1 Terrimicrobiaceae bacterium | reverse complement strand
ATTGATTTGCCCGAAGACACAGTTTCAATTGGGTTAAGTCGAGTTTTTCGAATCTTTCCGCGAAGACTTGCCCTCAAAACCGTAGTGTCAAAATGACCCTTCGGCGGTCGAAGAACTGAGGCAGGGCAGCGAAAAGATTGGCGATTGCACGCATCCCGCATCATGGGGAGGAGCGTGCAGGATTTTGCCTGCCTTGTCGAGAACGGCGACTGGCAAGGGATGCTTGCCGGGCAAGACCCGGGACGATTGACCGCTTGCATCAACGGCGTTCGCACGCCAGATCCCAAGCCTCTTTGGTGATCCCTGTGTTCTTCTGTGGCCCCTATTTGGCCGGCAGGGTGGCCCCGATGTTCATTGGCTTGGTCGCGCCGCTGATCGCCGGAAAGTCCACCTCGGGGAAGACGTCGGTGGGGAAGTATTGTTCGACCGCGGTTCCCGTCCCGATCGCCGGGCCCCCGGGCCTGAGCTGAAAGTCTCCCGCTTCGGGGTTGACGAATATCGCGGCAAGATCATCAACAACCTTTTCCCCTTCTCCGTCCACCCATCCGTAACGGGCTTCCTGGGTGTTCGTGAGACCGGTGAAGATGTTGTGAGAGTGAATGATCGAGGTGGTGGCATCCTTGGCGGTCTTCAACGAGAGTCCGTCGAGGATGTTGTTGATGACGATATAAGTCTTGGCGGGATCGACCCCAAGGCTGAGCGCGGCATCCTTCTCCGCGTTTACGATGGTGTTATTCAGGAAAACAATGCGCCCAACAGCCCATGGACCTCTCTTGGTGTTGGGCCATTCATTGACGTTCTTATAGAGTCCTCCGCCATCGACGACATTGTTGAAGAAATACAAGGGGCCGCTGTCCTGAAACGTAATCGGTGTCGTCGCGTTGGTGATGTGATTCCCGGCCACCAGAATATTTTCACAGGCGATATAAAGCGTCAGGGCATTGGCATGTGTGCCGAAAACATGGGAGATCCGGTTGTTAAGAATCTGTGATCTCTTGCAGGTATACATGACAACCGAAGTGCGTCCGGCGTAGGACACCCGATTGTTGCAAATGATAATGTTTTCGCTGTCCGTCACAAAAATCGACCGATGGCTGTTGGTCCACTCGATCTCATTGTTCTCGATCAGGGCTCCGTCGGTTTTGTCCAGATAGATCCCGCCGTAGCCCCGTTCTCCGGAGAAGATATGGGAGATGCGGTTGTCGCGGATAATGTAGCCTTGCCGGCGTGCGCCGGCGGTCGTCTGGCCGGCCACGCCGCTGCCATCCTGGTCGGTTTCGCCTCCGAATTTTTGAATGTCGAACCCTTCGATGGTGATGTGGCTCTGAGCCCCGAGCGTAAAGCCCTGCTTGCGGGCCGAGAAGGAGATGCGCCCCTCGGGATTGGCCGGGGATCGGGGCCAGAGCACGAGGCGGCGCTTCCCATTGGCGTCCGCTTTTCCGACCGCATACTCCCCGGGTTGATCGATGGCGCTCGGCGCGTTGTAGATGGCAAAGAACTGTGTGCGTTTGTCAGGATAGAGTCCGCTTTCGGGAAACGGGGCAAAGGTGATCTGGTGACCGGCCGGGTCGTAAGTTTGAATGTCGAGTCGTCTCGTCCAGTTGGGGTTCATCCAGACCAGGACGCTGGCGCCATCGTAAAAATTCGGGTCTGGTGAGGTGAAGGCCTCGGGGGACACAATCGTCGAGGTCGTCAGATTTTCCCGGTTGACCGGATGAAACGAATCGATGCGGTCGTGGAAAAAGGGATCTGCCGGGTTCGGTTCCTGCGCCATCCAGAGAAACTCATCCTTCCCGTCGGGGACCTGCTCATGGAGGTTCAGCGCGAAGGGGGACGGCGTCTCAATTTCGGCGGAGATGAGTTTGGCAAAATTCGGATTTCCCAGAGCGTCGGCGGGCGATGTGCACGGGCGCCATCCCTTGATGAGCTCGGCCCCATCGAGGATCGCCCGTCCCTCGCCCCAACCTCTTCCCCGGAAAACAATCGGCTGTTGCTCACTTCCGCTGGCGGGCACCACGATATTGCCGCGATAGGTGACTCCCGCGCGGAACTGCACCACGTCGCCAGGACTCAATTCGGCCGTGGCAGCCTGGCCGGTTGCCTGGGGGTCGCCCGGGGAATGCTTCCAGGCCTTTCCCTGCTCAAGACCGGAGTGGGAATCCGACCCCGCATCATAGTCAATGTAGAACGTCTTGGCATCCGCCGGGACGGTGCCGCAAAGAACAAAGGCCAAAATCGAGAATGACACCAGGCGGGAGCGAAAACGGAACTCGGCGGGGGGAAGGTTCATAGTCAGCGAGTCAGTAATCACATATTTGATCTCCGTCAAACCCGGAAAGGCATTGACCGAAGTCCGGAGGTTAGAAATCATAGCTGTGATATGCCTTTCAGCTCGGAAAGAAATCGGCGGTCACCTGCAGACCGGCC
>JBMOHI010000463.1:0-2433 GCA_049317925.1 Terrimicrobiaceae bacterium | reverse complement strand
GTCGCCCGCGTGATCCAGCGCACGATGGATTTCCTGACCAAAAATCCCAAGGCCACCATCACGGAAGCCCGCGACATCGCCCAGACCGAGGGCATGCGTCAGGCCAGCGCCCTTAACCAGCAGATCGCCTATCTCGCCGACATCGGGACCATCGCACCGATGCTCGGACTGCTCGGCACGGTCATCGGCATCGTGCAATCCTTCGGCGTGATCGCGGTGGATGCCGCCGCCACGCGCCCGACCCTGCTCGCGCAGGGCATCGGCGAGGCGCTCATTGCCACGGCCGCGGGGCTGCTCATCGGCATCCCAGCCATGGCGGCGTATGCGTTTTTCCGCGGCCGGGCCCAAGCCTTGATCTCCGAGCTGGAGATTGCCAGCACCCACCTGCTGGCCCTGCTCAGCACCAGCGGGATTAAAGTTTCCGACAAGGACCTGCTGTGAATTTTCGCGCCCACGTTTATCCCGAGCGCATCATCTTCCAGATTGCGCCGCTGGTGGACATCCTGCTCTTCCTGCTGGTGTTCTTCATCATGACGTGGAACTTCGCGCGCAACGAGGCCGAGATCGACGTGAAGATCCCCGCCGCGCGCGAGGGCAAGGAAAACCGGCGTCCCGTCGGCGAGGTGATCCTCAACGTGCGACGCGACGGTTCGATCATCATGAACCGCCGCGCCATGTCGCCGGACGAGCTTTTGCAGACGCTCAAACGCATCGCGGAGCTTTATCCCGATCAGGCCGTCGTATTGCGTGGTGATCAGGACGCCGACTACAAGTTCATCGTGGACGCCCTCGACATTTGCCGTGCGGCCAACATCTGGAACGTGGCCTTCGCCACCAGCAAACCGGAGTGAAGTGCTTTCCCGCCACCGCCCTGCTGATTGCTTCGGCGGGAGTGATGTTCGGCCAGGCGTTTTGGCAGCCCGAGGTGCGGAAGGCCATCCCGGTCGAACAAAGCTCCCCCACGCCGGAACCGCCCACCGCGCCAGCCGCGCCTTTTGAGGGCATTCAATCGCCGCCCCGGCCAACCCAGCCCGCCGCCCCCGCGCCGACGCCGGAGCCGGGGTTCACGCCGTATCGCCCGACCGGCCGGACGGAGGCCGCCCCGGCTGCTCCGGCGCAGCCAGTCCCGACGCCGGATGAAAACGGCGCCATCCGCCTGAGCCCGGCCAACGCCATCGGAGAGGCCGCCGCTGCGGCCGACCTTGAGCGCGCCAACAGCATCTATGCGCGCAAAATGTATGACTTTGCGGCCACGGAGTATGAGAAATTCCTCATCGCGCACGCCAAGGCCAAGGGCCGCGACATGGCGCTTTTCCGCCTGGCGGAGAGTCACCGCCTCCTCGGCAACGACGATCCCGCCCGCGCCGCCTACGAAAATCTGGTGATGGAGTTCAAGGAAGGCGAATTCGCCGGCTCCGGTGCCTACCGGCTGGGCGAATACCTGTACGCGGAGAAAAAATACGACGCCGCACTGAGCCAGTTCCAGGTGGCAGCAGCCCAGGCCGGGAATGATGAGGTCCGTCTCTCCGCCCGCTACAACATCGCCCGCTGCTACGACCGCCTCGGCCGCGAGGAAGAAGCCGCGAAGGTCTATGAGGAAGTCGTGCAGGTGGAAAAAAACAACCCCTACCGCGAATACGCGAGGCTTTCCCTGGCTGGAGCCGCGGCCGCGGCCGGCCGCAAAGCCGAGGCCCTGGAAACGTTCGGCAAAATCGCGGCGGGTTCCGGTCCCACCGCCGTGCGGGCCGAAGCTTCCGTCAAAGCCGCCGCCCTCGCCGCCGAACTCGGCGACAAAAAAAAGGCGGTCAAACTTTTCGCCGAGGCCCTCAATCTTTCCGAGTCGGGCGAATGGAAATCGGTGGCCTTTCTCGGGGCGATGCGCCTGCACTACGAACTCGGCGATTACAAAAAAGTCGCCACCATGGCCGAGAAACCACCGGACGGACTGCCCGATGAAACCCGCGCGGAAATGCTTCTCCTCGCCGCGAATTCCTACCGCCAGGACGGCAATGCCCGCGCCGCCCGTGCCGTCTATGACCGGCTCCTGCTGCAATTCCCCGGTTCCGCGCCTTCGCAGGACGCCCGCTTTCACCGGTTGGTCAGCATGTATCAACTGAACGACCCCGACCTGATAGCCGAGACCGAAAAATTCCTCAAGGAATCCACCAGCCCGAAGGAACAGGCCCAGGTGCGGTTGCTCATGGCCGAATCGCTTTTCAAAGCCGGCAAGTATGGCGACGCCGGACCGATCTACGCCAAACTTCTCGGCAGCGAACTGGCTGATGATCTGAAGAACAAAGCCCTCTACAAACTCGGCTGGTGCCAGGCGCAGTCCGGCGATCCGTCCGGCGCCATTCAAACCTACACCGAATACATCGCCAAAAATCCCAAGAGTTCCAATCTCGCCTCCGCCCTCACCCAGCGCGGCCTCGC
>JBMOHI010000462.1:0-2437 GCA_049317925.1 Terrimicrobiaceae bacterium | reverse complement strand
GGAGCGCATAAAATCAACAACGCCATCGGTCAGGCCATTCTCTGCCAGCGCATGGGCAAAAAACGCGTCATCGCGGAAACCGGCGCGGGCCAACACGGGGTGGCCACGGCCACGGTGGCGGCGCGGTTCGGATTTGAATGCGTCGTGTACATGGGAGCAGTGGACATGAAGCGGCAGGCACTCAATGTCGCCCGCATGGAATTCCTGGGCGCCAAGGTCGTCCCCGTCACCGCGGGGCAGGCGACTTTGAAGGAGGCGGTCAACGAAGCCATGCGCGACTGGGTGACCAATGTGCGCTCGACCCATTATATTCTCGGCACGGCCTACGGCGCTCATCCGTATCCAATGATGGTGCGCGATTTTCACCGTGTCATTGGCGACGAGGCCCGGCGGCAGATTTTGCAGCGCGAGGAACGTTTGCCGGACCTGCTCATCGCCTGTGTCGGAGGCGGGAGTAATGCCATTGGCCTGTTTTATCCTTTTCTCAAGGACGAGAACGTCCGGATGACGGGCGTGGAAGCCGGAGGCGAGGGGATCAGCAAAGGCAAACACGCCGCGCGTTTTCAAGGTGGCCGTCTCGGCGTTTTGCAAGGCGCGAAAACCTGGCTGCTAGCGGACGACGACGGGCAGATTGAATCGACTCATTCCGTTTCTGCTGGGCTCGACTATGCCGCAGTGGGTCCCGAACATTGCTATCTGCGTGACTTGGGGCGGGTGCAGTACGATTACGCGACTGATGTGCAGGCCCTGGCCGCCTTTCGCACTCTGGCCGAGGTCGAGGGAATTATCCCTGCCCTTGAATCGGCCCATGCCGTTGCGCAAGCCATCAAGGTCGCGCCGACCATGGGCAAGGACGAAATCATCATCGTGAATCTCTCCGGCCGCGGCGACAAGGACGTGGCCCAGGCGGCGGAGATGCTGCTGAAGAAGTAAGCGGTCAGCTTTTGCCGTCCTTCAACAACTCGGGCGGAATTGTGGTGTCCACGATCACCTTGCACGGAGTGCCCGGGGCGACGCCGGTGGCCGCTGGAATAATGCGAAGCGAAAAGAAAGTCGGTTGACCGGGTTGTTGGTCGCCGATTCGGGAGGTGAACTTTTTTCCGTTCAGGGAAACCGTGGCCTTCATTCCCTGGCGGATGATCTGACTTGCCTCCTTGCTAAATTCCGCGACGACATTTTGATCGTCGGTCAGCCGGGCCTGGAGTGAGGCCGGATGCCGGGCATTATACTGGATCCGTGTACCCCAGGCGGCCAACGAGGCGACAAGGAGAATTGTGATGATGATGATTTGTCCGCTCCGGTTCTTCTTCATACGCTTATCATTCAGACAGTTCTTCGGCGGGATACGTCCAGATCTCGCTCAGGGTGGGGTGGTAGTGCGGGATGGTGGCCAACTGCCCGGCGGTGGCGCGGAAGCGCATGGCCACGACGATTTCATGGATTAGGTCCGAAGCATGCGGGCCTACCACGGAACCGCCGAGGATTTCGCGGGTGGATGCGTCAACGATGAGCTTCACGAAACCTTCCGTCTCTCCCATGACGAGGGATTTCCCGTGATCGTTGAAGGGATAGGTGGCGGTGAGAATGGCGTGGCCCTGGGCGGCGGCCTCTCGTTCCGAAAGTCCGACCGCGGCGACCTGCGGTTCGGTGAAAACCGCGTAGAGTTTGAGCCGGTAGTTCATGCTTTCCAACCCGTCCGAGCCTTGCAAGACCCGGGCGGTGTTGCGGGCGGCGAGTTCACCTTGTTCGATAGCGATGTGAACGACTTCGAAGGGGCCAGCGCAATCCCCGGCCGCGAAGATGTGCGGGGCGGTGGTTTGCTGATGCAAATTGGTTTGCACCGTGGACCCGCGCAACTCCACGCCCGCTTCTTCCAATCCCAGCGCGGAGGTATTGGGTTTGCGTCCGAGGGCGTTCAGCACGGCGGATGCTTCCACCGATTTTTCCTTGCCATCGTGGGTGAAAACCACCCGGCGGATCTCTCCATCGCGCTCAACCCGGAGAAGTTTTGTGTTGGTGAAAACCTGCGCCCCGCGCTTGCGGAAGGACTCCTCGACCACGCCGGCGATATCGCTGTCTACTCCGGTGAGCAATTGTCCGCTGCGCTGGATGATGGTGACCTCGCGACCAAGTGCGGCGAAATAATGCGCCATTTCCAGAGCCACCGGGCCGGCCCCGAGCACGATGACTGATGCGGGAAGTTCGGTCAGATCCAACACATCGTCGCTGGTGAGACAGCCGGCTTCGGCTAGGCCGGAAACGGGTGGCGCGCTGATGACGGAGCCGGTGGCGATGAGGAACGAGCGGGAGGTAACGGAGGTTTCGGTGCCATCGGGATTCCGAACGCTCAGCGTGTTGGGGTCGGTAAACGCGGCCTGACCACGGAGGAAGGCAAACTTTCCCGTCTCCAATTGTTCCCGGCGATAGGCGGCGAAGT
>JBMOHI010000461.1:0-2439 GCA_049317925.1 Terrimicrobiaceae bacterium | reverse complement strand
CTAGAGCCAGACCATCATGAAATGGTTCTACGCGAAAGATGGTCAGCAAACCGGCCCGGTCGAATTTTCCGAGATTGAGCGGCTCCACGCCGCAGGCCAGCTGACGGAGGAATCAATGGTCTGGGAAGAGGGCACGCCCAACTGGGTCAAACTCTCGACCGTGCTTCCCGGCTCCCCGGCCATTCCTCCGATCCCTTCCACCCCCGGGGCACCGTTCACGCCTGTTCCTGCTGTCGCGACCACCAAGACCAATGTCCTCGCCATCGTCTCGCTTGTGCTCGGCATCCTCGGACCATTTTGCTGCATCCTCCTGGCCATTGGCGCCGTCGTTACCGGCCATATCGCCACGGGCCAGATCAAGAAAAACCCCAATGAGACCGGCGCGGGCCTGGCCAAGGCCGGCTTCATCCTCGGCTACATCGGCATCGTCGTTCAGGTCGTATGGCTAATCTTTTACTTCACCGTCATGGCGGCGAAGGTGGCCGAGCAAGGCATCTCGGGCTAGTCAGATTCCTTCTGCTCCCGGCCCCGTTTCTTGAACAGAATCGGCAGTCCGGGAAATTCCCACTTCTCCCGCAAGCGGGCGCAGAGATACGTGAAGTACGTATCCGGCAGCAAACGCGGATCGTTGACGAAGAGCAAAAAGTGCGGCGGCTGAAAGGGGGACGGTTCCTTCGGCACCAACTGCGTGACATAGAGCAGCTTGAATCGCTTATTGCCGCGGGTGGGAGGACCCTGACGCTCCATGGCAGCACGAAGCAGGCGGTTTAGCTCCCCGGTGCCCGTCCGCCGCGTGGCATGCTGACGGATTTTTTCCACCTGGGTAAAGAGCCGCTTCACGTTTTCCCCCGTCTTGGCCGATAGGACCACGATGGGCGCGTAGTTCAGGAAGAACAAATCCCCCTGCAGGCGCTCGACATGTTCTTTCAAAAGCGACGAGTCGGACCGGCCCTCCTCCGCCACCAGATCCCATTTGTTCAAAACAATCAGCGCCGCCTTGTGCGCCGCTTGAATCAGTCCGGCGATCTTCTTGTCCTGCACCGTGACGCCGACCGTCGCGTCAATCACCAGAATGCACAGATCCGCCCGTTCGATGGTCTGCTCCGAACGCATCACGCTGAAAACCTCGACCGACGAATCGTGACTGGAACGGTGACGGATGCCCGCCGTATCGCAGAGGACGAAACTCTTTCCCTCCAGTTCGTAAGCGACGTCCACCGTGTCGCGCGTGGTACCGGCGATGTCGCTCACGATGGCGCGGCGATCATTGAGGATGGCATTGACCAGCGAGGACTTCCCCACATTGGGCCTGCCGACGAAGGCCAGCTTCGGCGCGGGCAGGGCCGCCTCGGTCTCCTGCGCCGAGGGCAACAGTTTGTCGATCTCCGCGACCAGTTCCTCCACCCCGCGCCCGTGGGCCGCGCTGACACCCAGGGTCCGCTCGAATCCCATCCGCGCAAAATCGTTCACAAAATCCTCGTGTCCGTCGCTGTCCACTTTATTGACCACCAGGATCACCGGCCTGCCCGCTCCGCGCATCTTGCGGGCCAGATCGCGGTCCAGCGGCATCGCGCCCTCCTGTCCATCCACCACGAAGAGCAGAACATCCGCGCTCTCGATGGCAATCTCTGCCGCCTCCTGGGTATCCTCCGCGAAATCGGGGTCCGGCTCGGCCCCGATCCCGCCTGTGTCCACAATCTCAAACGGGGCGTTCCCGAGTTTGCACACCGCCGTGATGCGGTCCCGCGTTACGCCGGGTTGATCGTGCACGATGGAGATCTTTTTTCCGGCCAGCCGGTTGAAGAGGGCGGATTTGCCGACATTGGGCCGGCCGACGATGGCTACGCTGCGCATAAATAATCAGGAGTGGTGATGGGGCGTGTCATGGTGCCGCACCTGGCCAACGCCATCCAGCACATACCCCACTCCGCTCAGCAAAGTAAACACACCCGCCGCATAGACCGAATACAAATGATGCGGCAATTGCAGCATCACCCAGGCGATCGCGATCATTTGCAGCGCCGTGGCCGCCTTGCCGATGAAGCTGGGCTTCACTTCCAAATGGCCGTTGAGATGTTTTACCACCAGGCAGCCGGTCACGATGACCGCATCGCGTGCGATGACGAGCACGGGAAACCACAGGGGAAATCCATACGTCCATTTGCTCAGGCTCAGCGTGATGATCGCCGCCAGCAACAATCCCTTGTCCGCAATGGGGTCGAGCACTGCGCCGAGCGGACTGCGTTGTTTGAAGCGCCGCGCCACCCAGCCATCAATCCCGTCCGTCCCGGCCGCCACGATGAAGACGATGATCGCCGCCCAACGCTGCCAGGCTTCGGGCTGTCCGAGTTCCACGCTCTTGCCGTAATAGACGGCGAAGAGCACGAACACCGGGATGAGCAGGATGCGCACAATGGTGATCTTGTTGGCCAGCGTCAT
>JBMOHI010000460.1:0-2439 GCA_049317925.1 Terrimicrobiaceae bacterium | reverse complement strand
GCCTTCTCAAAATTCTTCTGCCGCAGGGCCGCCGCCATCGCGCTCATGCCTTCCACGTTTTCGAATGCCGCCGCCATGTCCGCCGCTGAGGCTTCGAGCGATTCCTTGCCCGCCGCGTCGCGCAGGGCCTCGAGTTTATTCTCGATCTTGCTCAAGGTGAGCAGCATTTCGCGCTCATCCATCTTCGGTAGTTGCTCACGCAGGGGCTGAAGTTCCGCCAGGAGATTTTTGAGTTCCGGATCTTCCGTCAGTTCCGCCGCCTTGTCCCAGTCCTTGAGCAATTCCTCCACCGCAGCCGCCTCGTTCACCAGACCGGCTTGCGCCACCGCCACCGGGGCCTCCGGGGCAAAAACGGTCATTCGCAAGGCCACCAATGCCGCCAGCAAAACCGCCAGCGCCCCGGCCAGCGCAGAGAAACGCGGCCAGCGCAGGGGCCAGGAACCCTTCCAATCCACATCACGCAAACGTGCAGCGGTATCCTCATGCTGCAAACGCAGCCAGCCCGCTTCGTCCTCGGCCGGAAGTTCCGACGCCGTCAGAGTGTGATCCGGCAAGCCGAACCTCGCATCCGCCACGCGCACCGTCCGGGCTTTATCGACCGGCCGGAACCAGGCCACGGCCAGAACCACCAGCCAGATTCCAAACGCCGCGGCCAGAGCGACGAAGATCGCATTCCCCGAAAACGGCAACACCATCATCGCGACCAGCGCTCCCGCCAGCAAAACCGCCACGTAGCGAAGAGAAACACCCGCGCAATCGATGACACGCTGAACACGCATCCGCTGCATGGCAGTCCTGAGAAATTTTGGGAGGCCGGATTCAGTGTCGGACATGCCTGCGCGGTTTCCCCTCAGCTACCACACGAACCGATCGCTGGAAAGCGGAATGCCGATTATTCCTTGACCGTCGGGGCCGGAGCCTCGTTCAGGATCTTCTCAATGTCGGGGTCCTTCTCCGCTCCCAGCTCCACCGCGCGATAGTAATGTCGCCGGGCCAGTTCGATGGAAGGCGGCTTTTTTTCGAGATAGAACGCCGCCAGGTTGAAATGGGCGTCCGTGTAGGACGGATCCAGTTCCACCGCCTTGGTCAACTCGGCCTGCGCGCCATCAATCCAGCCCTTGCGGCCCACGACAACGCCGAGGTAGTTGCGGGCCCGTGCGTTGCGCGGATCGTAGAGCGTCGCCTGGGCCAGCGCTGCCATGGCTTCGTCCAGCCGGTTCTGGTCCATATACATCATGCCCAGAGTCAGCCAGGCGGGCGCGGTGTCGAGTTTGAGCTGGACCGCCCGCTTGAGCAACGATTCGGACTCGGCGAAGTTTCCCTGCGAAAACTCCACCACCCCCAGATTGATCAGCGCGACCAGATTATCCGGCGCCAGATCGAGAACCTTTTTGTAGGCCCGCGCGGCCCGCACGAGGTCCTTGTTTTTGAACGCGGCATTACCCTCCGCCGCGGCCTCGCGCGCGATGTCGGGGACATATTTCCCATCGTTCTCCGGGGCCTTGGTCTGGGCGATTCCCAAGACGGGAATCACCGCAAAAAGACAGAGGAGAATTTTACAGAAGGGAGCGAAGAAAACGAAGGATCTGAATCTCTTCGTTCCCTTCGTTTCCTGCGGTGAAAACTCCTCCCTAGGTGTGCTCACTCCCCGGAAAGTTCCGTCGCGCGTTTCGCCGCCGCCTTGACCGCGTCGATGAAGGCCGACCGCACGGCGGCTTTTTCCAGCACGCCCAGCGCCGCAACCGTCGTGCCGCCCGGACTCGTGACCGACTCGCGCAGAACGGCGGGATGTTCCTTGGTGGACGAAGCCATCTCCGCTGCGCCGAGCACGGTCTGGATGGCGAGATCGAGCGCGAGCTTGCGGGGCAGACCGGCAGCCACGCCACCATCCGAGAGCGCTTCCATCACCAGGTAAATGTACGCGGGACCGCTGCCACTCAGCCCTGTGACGGCATCGAGTTGATTTTCATCCACCGCAAAAACTTCACCGACCGCCTTGAAAATTTGTTCCGCCGTCTTGAGGTCTGCGCGGGTGGCCTTTTCCCCGCTCGCAATGGCCGTCGCGCTCAGGCCGACCATGGCCGCGGTGTTCGGCATGGCCCGGACGATCCGGCTGCCCGGCGCCGCCTCGCGCAGTTTCGCGATCTTCAATCCGGTGACCACAGAAACGAGCAACTTGCCTTTCCACCCATCACCCGCATCTTGCAGGGCCTTCAAGGCATCCGCCGGCTTTACGCAAAGCAGCACAACGTCCGCCGTCCCGACCGCTTCGGCGTTGGACGCCGCAGTGCGGACCGAAGTCGCCGCGGCGAAATTCTGCAACCCGGATTTCGACCGGCTGGCGGCGGTGATGTCCGCCGCCGCGCAGAGCTTCGCGCGCAGCATGCCGTGAGTGAGGGCGAGGGCCATTTTCCCCGCGCCGAGAATGGCGTATTTCAT
>JBMOHI010000459.1:0-2441 GCA_049317925.1 Terrimicrobiaceae bacterium | reverse complement strand
AGCCCGGCGCGCTCCGGCTCTTGCGCGAAGCCTGGCAGGAACTCCAACCCCGCGTTGCGGAGATCATCGCTCTGCGCGAACGTATGGGTGATTTTCAGGATCAGCGCTACGAACCCGGCTACAAGAAAATCTGGCAGGAACTTGTGGCCAACGACGAAGAGCTGACCGAGCCGCCCGCATCCTAATGACAGTTGTTCCCCTGCCGCGTTTGAAGCACCAAGTTGGCGGTGCGGACGAACCGGCATTTCCCTCCGCAGCCCGCGTGCGGCCTGGGAAGACAGTAAACTTGCCTGACGGATTCCGGCCGTTAAGTTCTTGTCTGATCAGTCGGAACCAGTTCCAAAAATTTTTCCCTGGCATCATGAAATCCCTTTTCCTTACCTGCTTATTGGTCTGCATTCTTGCCCCGGTTGCCCTGGCGCAGAAGGCGGCCAGCTACCCCGATGAGCAGCCGATTATTGATCTCCGTTTTCCCGACGATTGGACCCTGAAAACCAAGGAGGGTGTCCTCTACGCGCACCCCTCCGCAGACAAGGGATTTTTCATGTCGCTTCGACCGTTGAAAACACCCGGTGCCACGGGGAAGGCCGCCATCAAGGAGGCCAAGAATGACATCGAAGATCTCTTCCAGGATGTCGAGTATCAGACGCCCGAGACCAAGCAGGTGGGAGACCTCACCTTCACGCTGATTAATGCCAAGGGCCGCGACCAGGAAGGCCAGGCAGTTATCAATATCTGGCTGATTGACCGGGACGGCGGGGAAGCCCCGCTTTTGCTCAAGTGTGTTTCTTCGCCCCAGGCTTTCGAGGATCATGCCGAAGTCGGCCGCGATATCGTCAACTCCATCTCGCCCCATGTCCGAAAATCCAAAAAAGTCACGAGCCGCGCAAAATCGGATGTTCAAACATACAACTACCCCGATGAGGCGAATCCCACCTTCACCATGGATCTACCCGCCGACTGGACGGTCTCCAGCCTGGAGGGCGGATTCCGGGTGTACTCGGCCGACAAGAAGTTTGTCGCCACCATCACTCCGCTAAAGATGGACACGATCATGGATGGCATGAATACCATCGGCCAGATGCTCACGAAAAACTTCGAGACATGCGTCTGGAACAACGGAGGCAAATGCAAGGCCAGCTTGGATGAGAAGACCGGCTACAGCCTTACGGAAAACACCGGGGTGGCGGAGAACAAGGATGGCAAGAAATTCCTTCTTCGCCTGAATCAATACGCCCGCCAGGGAAGCGATACCTTTTTCGTGCTGAGCACTCTTGTGCATGCCGATGCTGAGGAGGCTAATGCGGATGGCATCGACATGATGCTTTCCTCGATCAAGCATCAGTAGAGGCGGGCATCTTCACGGTGGATTGCCGTCGCGAAAACCGGATAACACATTCACACCTTCGCCTCACGCTTGGTGCTGCGGAGGTGAATCGTCTTGGAGCCCAGATTATGCACCGCGCGGATGTAGCGCAGCGTCTGACTGCGGGCACGCATGAGGATGGAGTGGGTGATGGCGGTGTTGCCCACGAGTTTGACGCCCGGCAGCAAGGGACTGTCGCTGATGCCGGTGGCGCAGAAAATCGCGCTCTCGCCGATGACCAGTTCATCAGTGGAATAGGTTCGCCTGAGGTCGGACTCGGTCACGGTCTTGAGCAACTCACCACGTTCGGCGTCATCGCGCGGCCACATGCGCAGGAGAATCTCGCCGCCCAAGGCCTTGAGCGCGGCCGCAGTCAGAATGCCCTCAGGTGCCCCGCCGATGCCGATGTAAAGATCGACGCCCGAATCCGGCATGGATGGTGCAACGGCCGCGGCGATGTCACCGTCGGAAATAAGCCGGAGAGCGGCTCCCTGCTGGCGGACCGTCTCGAGATACTTTTGGTTGCGCGGACGGTCGAGCATCACCACCACCAGATCGCCAATGCGTTTCTTCAAGGCTGCCGCGGCATACGTCATGACCTCACCGAAATTCATCTCCAGCGTCAGCGGTGGAATCCGGGTCGCGGCGATGGCTTCGCAGACCGCGGGTCCGTAAGCGAGCTTCTCGGAATAAAAGCTCGGGATGTGCACGAGCCCATGCGAGTTGCCGTTGGGCACATGGGCTGCGGCCATGACCGAGATCGAATTGGGCAGTCCTTTGGAAATATTGCTCGTGCCGTCAATCGGATCGAGCGCGATGTCAAAACGCGGCGACCCCTCTTTCCACGTGCCGAGTTTGTCACCGAGGAAAATCCCGGGCGCGTTGTCCTTGATGCCCTCGCCGATCACCACCTCGCCACGGATGTCGACCAAATCGAAGACGCCATTAATGGCATCGCAGGCCGCCTCGTCCGCCGCCTCCTTGTTGCCGCGGCCCAGCCAATGGATGCTGTTCAGCGCCGCGTTTTCGGTGGCGCGGACAAATTCAAATTCGACATTCCGTTCGAGATCCTGGG
>JBMOHI010000458.1:0-2442 GCA_049317925.1 Terrimicrobiaceae bacterium | reverse complement strand
TTCGATCAGGCGCACGGCATCCTCCATCGTGCCATCGGGCGGGGCCCATTTTTTCACATCAGGAAAATCAATGGCCGCGTTGCGGTTTTTTTCCGGGCTCTGGAATTGGATCGGACACCAAAACGATTCGATGTTCCGCAGCATCTCGCTGCCGAGGCACCACAGCCCGGTCATCCAGTCGCAATACCAACACCAGAGCAGATCGTAGCCGATGAGCCCGCTGTATTTATGGCGCGAGAGATTGACCCATTCCGCCTGCCGATACGTCGGCAACCGCCCCAGCGCGGCGATGGGCGGATACAGAATCAACTGCGCCGCGCGGATGGCCACGAAGGCAAAAACCGCCGGCGTCTGAACCAGCAGGCAAAGCTGGTTGCGGATCGGCCCGAGCACGCGGCCCTGAGCATCCGTGAGCGTGCGGCCCTTTTTTCCGCGCAACGCGCGATGCACGAGACAAAACGCGTGGAGAAAAAGAATCTGCGCCGCCACCGCCGCGGCCAGGCCGAGCCAACCCCACCGCCAGACTCCGATAGCCCACGGAATCCAGGTGAAGAGACTGATGAAAAAATCCAGCGCGGGAGCCTGCGCGATTTTATCCGTCACCGCGTAAGCCAGCCGGGTGAAAATTGCGGCCACGGTGAGCCCGAGAAAGATCCAGACAACGGCAGTGAGAAAATCGAACAACATAAAAATTGGAAACGGCATCTTCCGGCATGGGCGATTTTTTCCAATGGGAAAAATTTCGCGGACCGCCACCGGCTCACGCCGGCGGCTACGTGGCCGCGTTCGTAAGAACGTGGAGGGCCCCCGTCAGCGTCCGCTTGGCTTCCAATAGAACATGATGGAAATGCCGACCACGATGCCAAGAGAGCCGAGCCATTTTAGGAGCCAGCCCGGATCGTAGAGCACTTGCAGAGTAGTTTCGTCGAGGTTCTTGGGATTCCATTCCGCCTGGGAGAATTTGTAGTTAATCCCGGTGAGGTTGGCCGCGACCGTGCCGGGGAAGCTGGCGGGGTGATTCATCTTGGCCACGCCGGTTTTGGTCGCACCGGTTTTGGCGTCCTGGAACTCGACCGTCGCGAGAAAGTTGGCGGGACTGTCCGTGCCTTCGTCGCGGGGAATCTCAAAATTGAGCAGACGCAGGGAGAACGGCAGCGGTTTGCTTTCGAGTCCATAGGCGACGCGGACCACGTTGTTGCCGTCGGTGAGCGAGGTGACCTGGCCGGACTCGACCCAGCGGTCCGGTCCGCGCGCTCCGCCGGGAGTTTCCAACCGGGCGCGGAATCCGGGAATGCCGGGCGGGGCTTCCTTCGGCAGCTTCGGTCCCGGTTTGGTTTCGCTGACGAGAACAGCGGCCGGCAGAACCTGCAAAACTTCGGCCTGCCAGTCGGCCCAGCCGAGAGCGAAGGTGTCGCCGGGTTTGACCGTTCCGGACGCGGCAACGTGACCGCCACGGAGGAGTTGGTAGGCGACGCCGTCGGCGGCAGGGGCCATTTCAAGTGACGGCTTCGCCGGGGCAGTCTGGCTGGTAGGAGTGATGCGGACGAGGGCGGCGGGGTTGTTGGGAGAATCGGATTTGCTGACGGGCTGTCCGTTCTCCATGGCGAAGTCCGGCCAGTATTTTTCCACGATGACGACGGCGCCGGTTTCGGTGACGGGCTGGTTCATGATCTCCGAGCGCAAATAGGTGGCACCGACTCCGGCGGAGTTCTGGATGGTGACTTTCGCGCCGTCTGCACTCAGGCGGACGCTGAGGCCGGTGGGGGATTTTCCGGGTTCGACGACCGGCGCAAACTTGGCGAAGACCATCTGGGTTTCCTGATCCGCCGGCGGGGCGACAGCCGGTAGAGCGGGGCGAAAGGCGATGCGGGCCAGGCCGAAGAAATCCTCCTCGGCCGGCTTGCCACCGGTGAGAGTGAAAGGCCTTTCGAGCGTCTGACCGGCCACTTTGCTGGAGAGACGCAACAGCACGGACGGCGCGGCATCCACGGTGTCCGAGGCGATGAAGCGCTGTTCCTTGAGGAGGTTGGCATTAAATTCGTCGGCCACGATTTGCAATTTCGTGCCGGGGACGGGAAAGATGCGGGGCTTGGCGGCGGAGGGCGGCGTGGCCTCGGCGTCGAAGCCCATAAGATAGAGCGCGGAGTCGGCCGGGCTTTCCAATTGGATCACGCTGCGGCTGGTGGTGACGCGGGAGACGGGCGCGGCGTCCTTGCGCAGGGTGACGTTGCCCTCAAATCCAGTTTGCATCCCGATCATCGCTCCGACGAGCAACGTGATGATTCCGTAGTGAGTGACGACGAAGCCGATGTGCTTCTTTTGCCAGGGCCAGCGGGTCAGGGTGACGGCGAAAAGATTGAGGCACAGCGCGCCGAGCCAGACGATAAAGAGAGGATGTTTGTAGATGAGGGCATGGGCGATCTTGGTGTTGAAACCCGATTC
>JBMOHI010000457.1:0-2459 GCA_049317925.1 Terrimicrobiaceae bacterium | reverse complement strand
GTGGCGGAGGCGACGGCGGAGGGTTTCTGGTAGAGCATCTGGCCGGTCACGGCCTTCTTGTAGCGGTTGACTCCATCGAGGATGGACTGGGCCATTTTCTGGCGGTAGCTGGGGGTGGCGATGAGTTGGTAGTCGGGGGCGCCGCTCATGAAACCGCCCTCGACGAGGATGCCGGGGATCTTGATGTTTTTGATCACCACGAAGCGGGCGCGTTTGATGCCGCGGTCGGTGAGGCCGAGGGTGCGGACGAGGGCGGCGTGGACGCAGGTGGCGAGGGCGACATTTTCGGGATCGCGGGCGTGGCCGGGGTATTGGACGAAATCGCTGTAGCGCAGATTCTCTTCATCCATCGAAGGGACTCCGCGGGGGGCAAGGCAGTAGGTTTCCAGGCCGGTGCCGCCGCCGGTGCTGGATTTGTTGAAATGGACGGCGACGAAGATGGCGTTGGTGTGTTTGTTGGCGAAGTCGGCGCGGTTTTCCAGGGGGATGAACGTGTCGGTCAGGCGGGTGCAGCGGACCTGGTAGCCGTTTTCCTGGAGGAGCTTCTTGGCGCGGAGGACGACATCAAGAGCGGCGTCTTTCTCCGCCCCGAGCGGACCGCGGGCTCCGCTGTCGTGGCCGCCGTGACCGGCGTCAAGAATGACGGTGCGAACAGCGGTGGCGTTCTTGATTTTCTGCGGACGAAGGATGGGCTCGATGATCTTCACGACGTCCATGGCGGAGATGAGCGTTTTGCCGTTCTGGGTGACCATGGGGAAGCAGAGGACGTATTTAACACCGTTAATCAGGACGTCGCGGCCGTTCTCGGTGCCGACAATGCTGGTGCCGGTGCCGGTGAGACGGAACTTCGTCCCCTCGGAGACGGGCCGGCTCATTTTGTAGAAGGTGGCGACGTCCTCAATCGAGACGTAGCGGCGGTTGTCGCGCATGATGATGTTCCACGCGGCCGGCGCGGGCAAAGCCCCGGCAAGCAGGAGGAAAATGATGACAAAGCGACGCACGGCGCGAGGAAGGTGGTGGCGGTTTTTTGAAGCTGCAAGCGGAATTTATGCCAGAAGCCGGTTGAAAGCGCGGCGTTTTTGCGCAGAATCGCCGTCCCATGTCCGAACTCGCCAAAGCCTACGAGCCCCAAGCCGTCGAAGAAAAATGGTACGCCTGGTGGCTGGAGCAGGGCTGCTTCCATGCCGACCCCGCTTCCGAGAAGCCTGCTTATTCGCTGGTGATCCCACCGCCGAATGTCACCGGCATGCTCACGCTCGGGCATGTGCTGAACAACACGATCCAGGATATCCTGGCCCGCCGCGCCCGCATGACGGGACACGAGGTGCTGTGGCTGCCGGGCACGGATCACGCCGGCATCGCGACCCAGAACATGGTGGAGAAAATGTTGCGCAAGGAAGGCGTGATGAAGCACCGCGACGATCTCGGACGCGAGGAGTTGCTCAAGCGCATCTGGGAGTGGAAGGAAAAATACGGTGGCATCATTATCAACCAGCTCAAGAAACTGGGATGCTCGTGCGATTGGGAGCGGGAGCGATTCACGATGGACGAGGCCTATGCGCGCAAGGTGCAGGAGGTTTTTGTCGATCTTTACAACAAGGGGCTGATCTATCGTGGCAAACGGATGGTGAACTGGTGTCCGGTTTCCCTCACCGCACTCTCGGACGAGGAAGTCATTCCTACACCGCAGAAGGGATTTCTTTATCATTTCAAGGTCGAGGTGATCGGCGAGCCGGGGGTGTTTCTGGAAATCGCGACTACGCGTCCGGAAACGATCATGGGCGACACGGCGGTGGCGGTGAATCCGAAGGATCCGCGCTACAACCATCTCATCGGGAAAACCGTGCGGCGTCCGCTGCCGGTCGAAAATCAGGCGGCGCTGCCCATCATTGGCGACGAGGCGGTGGATTTTGAATTCGGCACCGGGGTGCTCAAGGTCACGCCCGCGCACGACAAGGCCGACTACGAGATCGGTCTGCGGCACAACCTGCCCGTGATCGACATCATGAATCCCGACGGCACCCTGAACGAACTGGCCGGCGGGGAGTTCGCCGGACTGGATCGCTTCAAGGCCCGGGCTGCAGCAGTGGAAAAGCTGCGGCAGTTGGAGCTGCTCGTGGAGGAAAAGCCGTATGAGAACAATGTCGGTTTCAGCGAACGCGCCGGGGTGCCCATCGAGTCGCGGCTGAGCGAGCAGTGGTTTCTCAAATATCCGCAGACGCTGGAAGCGCGCGATGCCGTGCGCAACGGACTGATCAAGTTTTTCCCCTCCCGTTGGGAAAAAGTTTACGATCACTGGCTGGAGAACATCCAGGACTGGTGCATCTCGCGCCAGCTTTGGTGGGGGCATCGCATTCCGGTGTGGAATCGCGACTCCGAGGTCCGTTGTCAGATCGAATCCCCCGGCGAAGGCTGGGTGCAGGATCCCGATGTGCTCGACACCTGGTTTTCCTCCTGGC
>JBMOHI010000456.1:0-2491 GCA_049317925.1 Terrimicrobiaceae bacterium | reverse complement strand
ACAAAAAAAGACGCCACCGGGGTTCTCCCGATGGCGTCTTGTGTTATGAAACGACCGGTTCTTAAGCGGCCTTCGGCAGAGCGCTGATCGAGTCTCCGAGGGATTTGCGACCCTGGCCTGCAAACCGACGGGACATGCCCTCTGCGGCGGAGTTGAGTCCGGGCGCGGTGGCTTTCGTCTTCGTCAGCTTGTAGATGAGCCGGGCGTCCTCATACATCTCGCTGCCGGCGAGGGTGAGGGTGTCGCCGAGCCGCTCTGCGAGCTGGCAGGTCCTGGCATGAAGCTCCCGGAGCTGGTCCGTGAGCGTCATCTTGCCCCGCATCTTGTCGGGGTCCAGCGAGCGCGGGAGCATGCCGGGATTCCGGATGCCTGCCGCGATGGCGTCTTTGACGAAGGCGCGGGTTTTCTGCCCCATCTTCGCCAGCCGCCGCCGTTCAATGGGGGTGATCCCCACGAGAAACGTGAGCTGGCTGTCGATGGTCGTGAGGCTTCCGTTGATCGAATCCAACTGCGCCTCTGTCAGTGGTTCGCTGCGTTGCGTTTGCGTTGCCATAATGGCGTTTGTGTTTTTCCCGGCGCACGTTTTGCCGCCGGTTGTCACAGTCCGCCTCGCCGGTTTCTTCCATCCCGCATTGTGCGGAGCGGCCCGTCTCGGCGGACTGTCGCGTTGCGGGGGTTGTTTTTGGTTCCCTGCGCAACTGATACAGTGTTCGCATACATGCGAACGCGCGTCAATCATATTTGTTTGATTTTTTATCGGTGTATGCGAGCATGTTTTTGTTGACTGATAAATGATCAGGCGAGTAACAACGCGGCTGTTCGCATCAGCGCAAACATGAAAAACAATCCTCAAGAAGAAAAATCAGAAAAGTCACTAGGCGATGTGATCAGGGAAATCCGCCTGGCGAAGAAGATGTCCATGCGTGAGTTCACCTCACGCGCAAAATTGAAATCCGTTGCCTTTATCGCCGATGTGGAGCGGGGCTTTCGGAATCCCTCATCCGAGGTTCTGGCCAATATGGCCGAGGCCTTGGGCGTTCCGCTGGAAAACCTGCGTGGTTACGATCACCGCGCTCCGGTGCAGGAGATCCGCACGATCACCGAGCAGGACCCCCAATGGGCGATGGCCTTTCGGGAGGTGGTGGACCTGGCTGGTCGCGGGATGACGCCTAAAGCATTGATGACCCTCCTGCGGGAGGCGGATCAATCGGCCCACAAACAGGGGAGGCTCCAGGGCATTCCCTGAGGGGGGCCAGGGGGAGAGGGGAAACGAAATGACTCGCTACAAGACTCACGTCGGTCCTTTCCTCTCCCGCTTTTGGTATGAAGATGCGGAATTCGAGTTGATCACGGCGAACGCCCTGCGACGGCATGATCTCTATCCCGATCAACCCGGTCCGGTAAACATCGAGCTCTTCGCCGAGCTGGAGTTCAAAATCCCTTATCGTTTCGAGAAACTGCCAAAGGGGATACTCGGGACCATCCATTTCTCCGAGGACGGCCCCCATGAGATCATCCTGACGAAAGGCCTGGATCGTCCGGGGTTCGTGATCATCAACCGGAGTTGTCGCAGCACGCTGGCGCACGAATGCGGACACGGGCTGCTGCACGGGGAACTTTTCGCCGAGCTTTGGCGGAACTACCGGCGCTGTCAAAAGCGCGGAGCGGCGCATCTGACGAAATTCGAAGAACGCATGGAAGACCTGAATGCGGGCCACACGGAAAAGAAGTGGTGGGAGTATCAGGCGAACCGCGCCATGAGTTCACTGCTTGTACCGAAGGATTTGTTGCAGGCGTGCATCCGCAAGACGACCGTTGCAGGAGTCGCGCCGGAACAGTGGACCGAGGCGGACAGAACGCTCCTGCGCGATCATGTCTGCAGGCGCTTCAACGTGAGTCGAAGCCTGGCGGAGAATCGCATCGAGGGCATTTTTCCGCGCAGAAAATCGAAGGCCCTGCCGCTGAAACTCGTGCCTCCGCTCGTTTCCTTGCGTTCCTTGCTGCCGATCCCCCGGCCGGCCCTGGTCGGTTTCGAGGCCCGCTAATCACGCCCTAGCCGGTCCGTTTGGACCCGATCCGCAGGAAGTGACCGATGAGGTTCGTTGATTTGTCCGCATCCGGGCTCAGAAACAAGGGTTCAGGCGGAACAAAGAAGGGGTGCTCGGGAGCCGGAAAGGTGGCTTGCTAATGGGATGACGGCTTTGCAGCTGGCAGACATAAAACGGTCGATCGAGGCTTGGAAAAAGGCCGCACCGGTATTGGAAAGTGTTCGACTCGCAGATATCCGTTCAGCGGAAACGGTTTCCTCGATCGCCGCCTTCCGCGGAACGCCACTAGCAAAGTCCAAGACCCACCCGCCGGCAATGACCTCGGGACTGGTCGAACAGCAGCGGTGGTTTCAGCGGCTGGCTGATAACCGATGACCGAACTTTTCTCTCTGGCATTGGAGATCCAGAATGCCTGCCAAGAAAACGGCTGGGCGCCGGAACCA
>JBMOHI010000455.1:0-2495 GCA_049317925.1 Terrimicrobiaceae bacterium | reverse complement strand
AAGGGACCGCGAACCCGAACGAGTTCTATACCTTTCAGATCGGAGTTTGGGCCGCAAGGAAAGCTGTCGACAACCTGGACGTCCAATTCAGCGACCTGCGCAACTCCGAGGGTGAGATCATTCCCGCCAGTGCTCTGCGGTGTTTCAATCTGGGAGGAACGAATTCCAAGGGAACTCCTTTCCGTGTTCCCGTGAGTGTTGCAAAGGGATCGGTGCTCGCGCTTTGGTTTGGCGTGGTGGTTCCTCCAAAAAGCTCGGGCACCTACGAAGGAACGGTCACGTTATCCGCCTCGGACCTGCCTCCCAAGGCCATTACGATTCGGCTCAAGGTCGAAGGCGAGGCACTCAGTGACCATGGAGATCGTGATCTGTGGCGTTTTTCCCGACTGCGTTGGCTCGACTCCGCGATTGGCCAGGAACCCACGCTTACCCCACCCTTCACTGCTGTTGTTACGCCGAGTGCGACAGAAAGCCGGATTCTCAACCGCTCGGTTCAGTTTGCCAAAACCGGCCTGCCTTCCCAGATCACCAGCAACGGAAAGAACCTTCTGGCAGAGCCGATTCAACTGCAGGTGACCCTTGCGGATGGCACCGAAGCAAAATGGGATTCGAGCAAAACGAAGGTGACTCCCGAGGATCCCATTGGCGTGGACCGGGAGACCCGTTTGCGGGCAAGCGACCTCTCGGCCACCGTCTCCTCGCGATTGGAGTTTGACGGCTATCTGAACTATCGCGTGACGCTCTCGTCCAAGAGTGCGTTCAAGGTCAAAGACATCCGCCTCACCTCAACCTTTGTCGAAGCGGCGGTTCCGTATTTCATGGGTCTCGGTAAGGTCGGCGGTCGGCGTCCGGATGCTTGGAATTGGAAATGGGACCCGAATCGTCCTAACAACATGGCTTGGCTCGGGAGCGTGGACGCAGGCGTTCAACTAAAGCTTAGCGGAGGTGACGACGAAGGGGACGTTCCGCAGAGTTGGTCAAACCAGGGTCAGGGTGGCTGCACCGTGCAAACGGAGGGAGAAGTGGTCCGGCTGACCGCCTTTACGGGTGCGCGCGAAATCGCTGCTGGCACTGCTCTGGAACTGAATTTCCGACTACTGATCACCCCATTCAAACCAATCGAACCCAAAAATATAGCATGCCGGGTTGGCGATCCGATGGAAGGCATCACAGTGAGGCATCTGCATCATGCTTTTCCTCAGAACCCCTATATCAACTATCCCTTCCTCACGACGGACGCGTTGGCCGACCTCGTGCGGAAGCACAAGGAAGAAGGTCTGCTGGGAGTTAATCTTTATTACAACCAGCGGGAGATCTCGAACCACATGTTCGAGATCTGGCCGCTGCGAAGCGTTGAACCAAAATTGTTCGGCGCTGAGGAAGGCATGACCTATCTGGGCGATAAGGCTGTAAAAACAAAATCGGGCGGAGGCTATCCGTGGTTGATGGAGCATCTGGGAACCGGCTATGTGCCTTCCTGGAGGCAACCGCTTTTCAATGGCGAAACCGATGCGTCTCTGACGATCGAAAACGGCACGCGGTATGATAATTTCTACCTCGAAGGGGCCTCATGGCTCATTCGCAACACGGGCGTGGATGGCATCTACTTTGATGGGATCGGCCTTGACCGGCACACGATGCGCCGGTTGACGCGGATCATGCACGATCTGATTCCGGGCGGCGGGCGACGCGACGCGCATCTCGGCAACAATTTCCTCTACCTGGACAACCGTGTTAACTCGGCCAACATGTATATGGAGCACTTCCCTTACCTCGATACCTTATGGATCGGCGAAGGCTTCAATTACGAGTTGGGCCCCGATTATTGGCTCGTGGAGGTCTCCGGCGTTCCATTCGGATTGCCCAGCGACATGCTCGCCTGCTCCGGAACCAAGCCGGACTATTTTCGCGGAATGCTCTTCGGCATGGGTTACCGCCCGCCGGATAAAAAGACGGCTGCCCTCTGGAAGTTTTGGGACGAGTTTAAGATTCAGGATTCGCAGATGCTGGGCTGGTGGGACTCCAAGTGCCCGGTGCAAACCTCTCGCCCGGACATCCTAGCAACGGCCTACAAGAAAGCCGGAGGGTCCCTTGTGGTGGTTGCGAGCTGGGCAAATGAGGCCTCAACGGTTAATCTGACCATCGACTACGAGGCACTCGGTCTTGACCCTGCGCGAGTTCGGTGGACGAAACCTAACATCGAAGGAATTCAGAAGGGGGAACCCATTCCCGCCAATAGCACCCTTGAGCTTTCTCCGAATGGCGGCGCATTTCTCCTGATCGATACCTTACCGTGAACGAAAGCGAGGCATCCGATACTTTTGGCGACTTCTCCACCGATGGACGCGAGTTTGTTTTTTCGCGATTTGACACTCCGAGACCATGGGTCAACTACGCATGGAACAGCCAAATGCTGGTTTCGGTGGATCAGCGCGGGAGAGGTTACAGCCTTTATCGTGATGCCGAGGGGCATCGCACGATCCCGATCCGCGACC
>JBMOHI010000454.1:0-2496 GCA_049317925.1 Terrimicrobiaceae bacterium | reverse complement strand
TATCTCTTTTTTGAGGTCTATGCCTGGAAGAAAGAACTGAACTTTGCCCCCCTGCTGCGGATTATGCTTACGGCGGGATTCGTGGCGGTGGTCGAGGAATGGCTTTTTCGCGGCGTGATTCTGGGACTGGCCGTGAGAGCCTTCGGGAAACCCGCGGCCGCTCTGAGCGTCTCGGCCGTTTTTGCCGCCGTCCACTTTATCAAACCCGGAGGATCATCCGACGCAGCGGTCGGGTGGTGGTCGGGTTTCGCCCAGGTCACGCGGGTTTTTGAGTCCGCCCCGCCCCCCGCGCAGTTGGCTCTGGGTTTTCTTTCATTGTTTGTGGCCGGGCTGATCCTGTCTCTGGCGGCTTTGCGCACCCGCTCGCTCTGGCTGCCCATCGGCCTGCATGCCGGCTGGATTCTCGGCCAGCAATCCCTCCAACTTCTGGCAAAATTCCGGATCAAACCGGTCGACGAACTCCTCCCCTGGGTCGGACCCAATGTGGTGAGTGGGGCCGTCCCGGTGGGCCTCGTGCCGGTGTTTGTGCTGTTGCTTACGGGTGCCGCAGTCTGGTTCTATTTGCGGCATGGTTCTCGGCCGGAAGGTTCGCGCAGTTCTTGATACGGCGCGGGATTTGTTTTTTCCGCTGCATTGCGCGGGATGTGGATCGGCCCTGGCATCCGGCTGGCTCTGCACCGCCTGCCTGGAGGAGGTGAAGCCGGTCCCACCACCGCGCTGCGACACCTGTTCGCAGCCGTTCTCCGGCGCGATGGAGCAATTTGTTTGTGTGAACTGCCGCGGCCGGGCCTTTCATTTCGAGTGCGCCGTGGCGGTAATGCAAAGCCGCGGTGTTCTCCGCGACCTGATCCATCGTCTGAAATACAACGGCGAACTCTGGCTGGCCGAACCGCTGGGGGATTTGCTCGAGCAGGGATTGGAGGACGAACGGCTCGAAGGTGAGGTGATTGACGCGGTGGTGCCGGTGCCGCTGCATCCTTTGCGCCGGCGCGAGCGGGAGTTCAATCAGGCCGAAATCCTCGGCCGCGAACTGGCTCGCCGGCGCGGCTGGCCGTTTGTGGACGTACTGCAACGCACCCGCTACACGGTCACGCAAACACATTTTGACCGCCGGCGGCGCATGCAAAACTTGCGGGATGCCTTCACCTTGCGTCAGAATGCCGACGTGCAAGGAAAACACCTTCTGCTCGTGGACGACGTGCTCACCACCGGCTCAACCCTCGACGAATGCGCGCGGGTCTTGTTGGAAGCCGGGGCTCAGTCGGTTCGCGCCCTGACGGTGGCGAGAGGGTAATGACGAAGGACGGATGTCTAAGGTCGAAGCAATGCCGAAGGACTCAATGCTGGTTGTAGCCGGTGATGAAGAGGCGTTTTGGGTGCGGGGTGGCTCCGTTGTTCGGGAAGATCCGCCGGCTTCAACCCGCGTTTATGATCTGGAGGAGCGGACGGCTCGGTTTGGCGAAAAGGTTATCGATTTTGTGAAGACGATTCCGCAAGGACCTGTGACAAATCGCATTATTGACCAACTGGTCGGCTGCGGAACGAGCGTCGGGGCCAATTATTGCGAGGCTGACGACGCGGTTTCGCGAAAAGAATTCTTTCTTCGCATCAACACCTGCCGAAAAGAAGCGCGCGAAACCAAGCATTTCCTGCGCATGGCCGTCCGCGCGGTTCCCGCCTTGAAGCCCGCTGCCTTGGAACTCTGGCGCGAGGCCAGGGAGCTTCATTTGATTTTCTGTAGCATTTGCCGCAAAAAATGATGAAAATCTTCCCACTTCGGATTTCAACCTTCCTTCGTCCTTAGTCATCCGACATTCGTCATTTCCAAAACATGGCCTTCTTCAAAAAACCCAACTTCAAAGGCATCGGTGCCAAAACCCGCGAGATGCCCGAGGGACTCTGGACCAAATGCCCGACCTGCGGCGAAGTGATCCACAACCTCGCTCTGGCCGAGAACCTCCGCGTTTGTCCGAAATGCGACCACCACTTCACCCTCGGAGCCCACGACCGCATCGCCAGTCTGGCTGACCCCGAATCGTTCAAGGAAATTGATGCCGGCATGACCTCCGTGGACACCCTGGAATTCAAGGGCGTTGCCACCTACCTCGATCGGCTGAAGAATTATCAGGAGAAAACCGGCCTGAAGGACGCCGTGATCACCGGCCCGGCGAAAATCGGCGGGCATCCGGTCGGCCTGGCCGTGATGGATTTCAATTTTCTCGCCGCCACCATGGGCTCGGTCGTGGGGGAGAAAATCACCCGTCTGATCGAACTCTCAACCAAAAAGAAAATGCCGGTCATCATCGTCTGCGCCTCCGGAGGAGCGCGCATGTACGAAGGCATGCTCAGCCTCATGCAAATGGCCAAAACCAGTGGCGCGCTCGCTCTTCATGCCCAGGCGGGACTGCCCTACATCAACGTGCTGACCAATCCGACCACCGCGGGCGTGATGGCCAGCTATGCCTCGCTCGGCGACATCATCGTGGCGGAACCCAA
>JBMOHI010000453.1:0-2496 GCA_049317925.1 Terrimicrobiaceae bacterium | reverse complement strand
ACGGAAAAATCGGAGGACTCCTGCAAACCTTCGGCAATACAGCCGTGCATGCCGGAGGGATAGATTTTGCGGATGAACTCGACCTTGCGTTCGTGGACGTTTTCACCCCAGACGGTGACGGAGATTTTTGGCATGGGCCGATGAGGATACAAGCTGGACGCCATTGATCCAGCAAAACAGAGGCGGCTTTCCAGGCTTTTTCAAGTCCCTTGGAAAGCCGCGCTTCTGCGGGGAAATCAGCGCCAACGGAACGTGCTGGCCGGGTAGACCGTCACGGGCTGGCCGGGAAGCAGGGGAACCGGAGCGGGCACGCGGGTGACCGGCACGCCCGCCGGGTAGTTCATCACGGGAGAGACGTTGCTGAAAGCGGGATTCACGGAGCCCACCACCACAGAGGGTCCCCACGAGGACCAGGTCTGCCAGGCCGGGCGATAAACTACCGGCGGACAATAGGAAACGGGTGGGCAGATGGGCCGCACCGGCGGGCAGAATCCGCCGTTGCCAATCGAGATAGCCACCTGCGCGGTGGCGTGGCCCGACGCTGCTGCCATCAGGGCCAAAACCAGGAGTTTCAGTTTCATGGGGCGGATTATGTGGTAGTAATAACCATGATGTCTTTGCGTTTTTCAACCGCGATTTTCGCCGCCGGCCGGGCTGCTCTGGTCCTGGGCCTGCTCGCTGGATGCGCCTCGGTCAAATCCACCGCGATGTATTACACGCCCTACACGGCGAAGCTGTATCCGCCCAAACCTCCCGAGGCTCCCATCCCCATTTTGGGCAAAGCCCCGCCGGAACGCCACGCCACCATCGGACGGCTGGCCTTTGAAACCGATCAGGGTTGGAATTTTCTGCGCAAGAGCATGATCTACAATGCGCAGGCGAACGGGGCGGACGCCGTGATCCTCAAGAATGTGAAAAGCCGCCAGCAGCTTTATCTCACCGAGGTGCCGCCGCAGACGGATTGGGTGCCGGTAACGAATTACTACCAGAAATGCCGCGACGGCGAAACCTACAGTTACACCAACTGGGTGCCGTTTTTCCGTCCCGGTTATGTCCGGCAGGATGTGGCCGAAATCACGGCAATTGACTCCGAGATGATCGTTTGGAAAAAGTGACCCTTATGTCGTCCGCCTATTCCCTCGACACCTACGAGCGTCCTGTCCTCACGCCTCCGGGCGGGCAGGACAAGGTGCTTCTGCACTCGTGCTGTGCGCCGTGTTCCGGCGAGGTGATCGAGGCCATGCGGGCATCGGGGTTGCAACTCACCATTCTTTTTTACAATCCGAACATCCATCCCCGCGCGGAATACGAACTGCGCAAATCCGAAAACATCCGGTTCGCGGAAAAGCATGACATTCCCTTCGTGGACGCTGACTACGACACGGACAATTGGTTTGCGCGGGTCAAGGGACTGGAACACGAACCCGAACGCGGCGCCCGCTGCACCCAGTGTTTCGACATGCGCTTCGAGCGCACGGCGCTTTACGCCCATGAACATGATTTTCCGGTCATCACGAGTTGCCTCGGCATTTCCCGCTGGAAGAACATGGAGCAAATCAACGGTTCCGGGGAACGCGCGGCCGCGCGTTATCCGGGTATGACCTACTGGACCTTTAACTGGCGCAAGCAGGGCGGAGCCGATCGCATGGTGGAGATCTCAAAACAGGAGAAGTTTTACATGCAGGAGTATTGCGGTTGCATCTATTCGCTGCGCGATACCAACAAGCACCTCACGGCCAACGGACGCCCCAAGATTGTGCTGGGGGAGAAGTATTACGGCGCGGAAAGCTCCGTTTGATCACACAGCGGTAATCCGCTGGGGATTCGTGTAGATATTCATGCGGCCTTCGCGCAGGAAACCGACAAGGGTCTGGCCGTTCTCCTCGGCGAATTCCACGGCGAGGCTGGTGGGGGCGGAGATGGCGGCGATGATGGGGAAACTGGCCGCGAGGGCTTTTTGCACGATCTCAAAAGCGACGCGTCCGCTGACAAGCAGTATGCCGGCGGGGTCGGTGGAGTCTTCCAGCAGGCGGTGTCCGATCAGTTTGTCCAAGGCGTTGTGACGTCCCACGTCCTCGCGCAGGGCGACGAGTTTTCCTGACGGGTCGAACCACGCGCTGGCGTGCAGGCCGCCGGTTTGATCGAAGGTTTCCTGCGCGGCGCGGAGTCGGGCGGGGAGGGCGTGGAGCACGCTGGCGGGAATGCTAAGGGTGGAGGCAATCGCTGGAAAAGAACGACGGACCGCGGCGATGCTGGCCTTGCTGCACACGCCGCAGCTTGAGGACGCGACGAGATGACGGCGGAGTTGGGCGAAGTCCACGGAGAGTCCGGGTGCGAGGGTCACATTGACGATGTTGCCCGGGCGTTCGGCATTCGTGTGAGGGCAAGGGGCGATTTCCACGATGTCGTCGCGGCGGCGGATGATGCCTTCGGTGAGGAGGAAGCCGGCGATGAGGTCGCGGTCGTCGCCGGGGGTTCGCATGAGGGTGACGATGG
>JBMOHI010000452.1:0-2499 GCA_049317925.1 Terrimicrobiaceae bacterium | reverse complement strand
CTGCAACTCAACGGCGCGGGAGTTCGCACCGTCACGCTGGCCTTTGTGCCCATCAAAGCCTATGTAGCCTCGTTTTTCGCACCCGCGCCACTTCGCACCGCTGCGGCGGTGACTCCCTCGGCGGGGCCGTTTCAGTTTAACTTCACGTTTCTGCAAGGTGTGGGCCAGGGTCAGGTGACTGATGCCTGGAATGCGCAGTTCAAGGCCAGTGCGTCTTACTCCTATCCCGGTCTGGCCGCCGACCAGGCGAAGTTTGTCGGATTTTTCGGACCACTGAAAAAAGGCGGCGTGGAGACCGTGGAAATCGACGGCAACGAAACCCGCGTTTACGACAACGGCTCGCTCAAGGGAACCGTCGAGGGCGCGGATTTTCAGAAGGCCTTTTTGAGCCTGTGGTTCGGGTCCAATCCCGTGCAGGCCAGCTTGAAAAGCGCCTTGCTGGGGAATTGAACCTCTAGCAACCCTCCGACGTCAGGGCTTCCACGAGGGATCCCTTCGGAGCAAATGGCCAATTGCCGCCGTAAATTACATCGTCGACCAGCCACCCTCGCGCGGTCTGGCGCAAAATGAGGGTATCGGTCCATCGGGCTGACCCGCTTGGATCGGCATGCAGGAGTTTGACGGGAACCTCGGCGCGGTCTCCCTGAATCCGCGCCACGCCAATGATGTGGGATTGTGGCCCCTCGAACAGACTGCTGAACAAATCGCCTTCGCACCACGGCGGTTTCTCCGAAGGATTTTTCCTGATGAACACCGCCTGGATTTTTTCGGCGTCGCGAAAATGGGCCGCCAGCTCTGGGGTCAGGAGCGGCTGTAACTCGCGCCAGGCTTTGCCCTCGGGCAGGCCCCGGACCTGATTTGCGCGCAAGGTGTCGTAGAACACCTGCGCGGTTTGGCGGGGGTCCGCAGGAGAACCTGCCGGCTTGGGCGCGGCGCAGCCCGTTATTCCCAGTGCGAGGAGGAGGAGAACCTGTTTGATCATGATGCAGTTTGGTTACCAGCAACGGGCCGGGATGTCATCGGGGAAACGCTGGCAGCGACCGGGGCGAAGCTGCGGCGGTGAATGGGGCAGGGGCCGTGTTCGCGCAAGGCGGCAAGATGCACGGCGGTGCCATAGCCCTTGTGCCTGGCGAAGCTGTAGTGCGGATAAAGGGCGTCCATTCCGTCCATGATGTGATCGCGCGTCACCTTGGCGATGACGCTGGCTGCGGCAATGGAAAGGCTGAGGCCATCGCCGCCGACCAGGGCGGTTTGCGGAGCCGGAAAATCCGGCACGGGCAGTCCGTCAATCAAGGCGTGCCGGGCAGGGGAGGGCAGGGCGGAAAAGGCTGTGCGCATGGCCCGGTGGGTGGCCTGCAAAATGTTGATTTCATCAATGACCGTGGCGTCCTGGATCGAGACGGACCAGACCACGTGGGGCGTGGTGGTCAGTTGGTGGTAAAGCGCGGTCCGTTTGGCCGCGGTGAGTTTTTTCGAATCGTCGAGCCCGGACGGCACCGCCTTGTGCTCGAGAAATACCACGGCCGCCGCCACGACGGGCCCGGCCAGCGGGCCACGGCCGGCCTCATCAATTCCCGCGACGGGAAAAATACCTTGATCCTGCAAGGCGCACTCGGGCCCGAATGTACAAGACATTCAGGAAAGACGGACGGATGGGAGGATCACTCCCACCGGTTACGCGGCGGCTTTTTCGGACTTCTCCTTCACCGTGGTGGCGGATTTGCCCTTGCGGCTGCGGAGGTAGTTCAGTTTTGCGCGGCGAACTTCGCCTTTGCGCTCGATTTCGATCCGGGCGATGCGCGGGGAATGAATCGGGAACACACGCTCGACACCCTCGCCGTAGCTGACGCGGCGGACGGTGAAGTTCGAGTTCAAGCCGGTGCCTTTGCGTCCAATGACGATACCGCTGTAGATCTGGATGCGCTCCTTGTCACCTTCGATGACCCGGGTGTGGACCTTGACGGTGTCGCCCACGCGAAATGCCGGGATGTCTTTCTTGATTTGCTCGCTTTCGATTTTGTCGATGATGGTGCTCATGGCGGTAAAAAGTGGAACTGTCCAGAGTGGTCCAAGACTCCGGCTCTGGCAAGTCTTCAATTTCTGCAAAATTCCGGTACGGATTTTGACCAGGGTATGCCGCGGCTTTCCTTACGGCTGCGGAAATCGGCCCAATTTGTGCTTTTATCCGGAGGGATTCGCGGCGAAAACATGCGGGCCTTCCTTCCGGATCGCAACACCAACCTTCATCACCAGCACATCAGATCATGGCACAAACGAAAACCTTTCGAGCCGGCGTTCTCTTCGGAGACGAAGTCAGCGAACTTCTTAACTACGCCAAGGCCTCCGGCTTCGCTCTTCCGGCGGTCAATTGCATCAGCACCAGCACGGTCAACGCCACCCTGGCCGCCGCCCGCGAGGTCAAGTCGCCAACCATGATCCAGTTCTCCAACGGGGGAGCCCAGTTTTTCATCGGCAAGGGAGTCAAGGGCGACAACCAGC
>JBMOHI010000451.1:0-2501 GCA_049317925.1 Terrimicrobiaceae bacterium | reverse complement strand
TCCACCCGGCGGCTTTCTCGCATATCCCCGAGGGCCTTGGCAATCTCTCCTTCCGTCATCATGCTCACCACCTGCCCGACCACGTAAACAGCGGCAATGTTTCCCCCCAGGATGAACAGAATGGTGAAAATCCGTTCGCCGGTTTGGTCCACCGGTTCGGTTTCTCCATAGCCCACGCCAAAAATCGTAATCACCACCATGTAGATGGCGTTCATCAGGCCCCACCCGAAGAGCACATAGTAACCGAGCACGCCGATCAGGCAGACGCCGAAAAAAATCGCCACGCTGAAGAGTAGCTTGTTGCGAAGTCGAAATGGTTCTTGCCCTGCCATCGATATCTCCCCTTTCCGAGTGGTTACTAAACCGGCTGCGGATGATCAAGCAAACCGCGCAAGGTTTCCGCCTCGCGCGGCAGAATCTCCGGATCATCCCCCGGAACGAACTCCAGGAGCACGTCGGGATCTTTCCCGGATTCCCGGATGAGGGAGAGATACTTTCTCCATCGTCCGGCGCCTTCCGCCAGAGGCAGGCGCTGGGACGCATCCGGCCACCAATGAAAGGCATGCACATGCGACAACCTGGCCACCACCAGTGACAGCCCTTCCAGACACTTCTCTTCGCTGAGACCGTTGGGTGGCTGCCAGAGGGAGAAGATGGCAGGATGTTCCGTCGCATCCAACAGGTCCCGCGCGGATGCGGCCGTATCCGTCAACGTGCCGCCGTGAAATTCATAGGCAATCGAAATCCCCTCCCGCCAGCTTAACTCCGCCACCCGCACCGCATCCGCCGCGACCTTTTCCCGATGAGCGTGATCCGCATCCGCCGAACCCTTCTTTCCGGCCCACACCCGGATCACCGGAGCGCCCAGCGCCACAGCCGATTCCAGCACGCTGGCAAAGGACAAACCCGCAGCCTCACTCTCTCCCAGCGCGTAATACGACCCATAGGCTGAAACCAACAGGCCGGCATCCCGCGTCCACCGCGCAACGTCCCGCGCCACCTCGATCTTGCCGTGCGGCACATGCACATCGCCACCCCACTCCATGCAGGCCAGTCCGCTGGCCGCCGCTTTCTCGATAACGGCTTCCGCCGCGAGCTTGCGATAGGTTACGGAAAGAAGACCCGCTCTCATTATTGTTAGGCGGCGGTCGCCAGCATCTCCTCGGTGATCACGTGCTGCAACGGCAAGCCGTTGAGATGCCGTTCCAATTCCTCAGCCATCCAACGCCCCATGCGGGCGACCTCGCCGGCCATGCTCCCGGAGATATGCGGAGTCAGAATGACATTATCGAGATCGTAAAGCGGCGAGTCCGCGCGCGGCGGCTCGGGGTATGTCACATCGAGCACGGCGGTCAGGTCGGTGCGCTCCCGCAGCACCGCGCAAAGATCGTCCTCGTTCACAACCGCGCCACGCGAAGTGTTCAACAGCGTGGCTCCGGGTTTCATCAGACGCAGCAAGCCGCCATGAACCATGTTCACCGTTTCGGGCAACCATGGTGAATGCAGGCTCACCACATCCGAATGCCGGAATACTTCCTCCAGCGAAACCAGCCGGACGCCAAGTGCCTCAGCCTGCTCCTGCGTCGTGAACGGGTCAAAGGCCAGAACCTCCAGTTCATAGGTGGCCAGTTTCTCCGCCGTCAAGCGCCCGACCGCCCCGAGAGAAACAAGCCCCACCACGGAGCGATAAGCACCGGGGCCCGGCAACTGATGATCCCAAACCCGCAAGCGCCGCGTGCGGCGGACGTTCGGCCAGAATTTTTTCAGGCTCAGAATAATGGCGGAAACCGCATACTCCGCCACCGGAATGGCGTTGGCTTTGTTGGCGTTGGAGACCGAAATCCCGCGGGCAAAAAGCTCGGGAGTAACGAAACCCTTCACACTCCCGGCTGCGTAGAAAACCGCCCGGAGTTTCGGCGCGAAGGAAAGAAAGTCCCCATCCATCCTCGGCACTCCCCACGTCGCGAGGGCAAAATCCGCTTGCGCCAGAACACCGGGATCTTCCCGCCAGCTCGTCGCTGTCAGGGGCGGATCGAGCAACCGCACGGTGGCCGAGAGCTCCTTGCGCAGATCCTCCGGAAAAGCCTTTTCCAACGCAGGGGGATCTCCAATCAGGACAGCGGCCGGGAGGGGATCACACGTATTCACCATGGACCTGCATCGTGGGGGCGGGAGGCGCTAGGAATCCAGCGATTTTTTCCTCGCGCTCAACTCGCCGTCGGAAAACCAGCCGGAATGAACTCTCAATTCCCAGCGCAAATGAATACGATTCGACCCTCGAAGTTGACGCTGACTGAACCCTTGCCTAGGTCATTGCGCCCATAAGGATGTCCGCCCCTGCAAAGCTCTTCCGCTACCTCCTCGACCCGCTCTGTCTGCTGGCCTGTCTGTTCTATGCCCTCAACCGCTGGGCCATTCAACCCCTGGCGGCGTCGCCGTTTCTCCATGGAACGTTTAACGATCTGCTCATGATTCCCGCCGCGCTCCCGCCTGTCCTCTGG
>JBMOHI010000450.1:0-2503 GCA_049317925.1 Terrimicrobiaceae bacterium | reverse complement strand
ATCATGGCGCTGTCGTAGCCCAGGGCGGCCATGTCGTCGGGAATCTCGCCGTACTTCGCCTTGAACTTCGCCACGAAATTTTGCGTGTCCGGCGACTGTTCGTCGGCGGAAAAATGACAGGAGAAAAACGAGCCATCGAGGCTTTTGCCCGCGACCTTGAGCAAGGAGTCCCCAACCCAGCCATCGCCACCGAGGAGGGGCACCTTGATGCCGAGGAGGCGGGCTTGTTTGGCAATGAGGGCGACTTCAGCGTAGTAGCCGGGAATGAAGATGGCGTCGGGCTTGGCCGCCTTGATTGAGGTGAGCTGCGGTTTGAAATCCTTGTCGCCGGTGGAGTATTTCTGGTCGCGCACGATCTCGCCGCCATTGGCGGTGAAGTCCTTCACGAAAAACTCGGCCAGGCCGACGCTGTAGTCCTGTTTGACGTCGGTGAGGACGGCAATTTTTTTCCAGCCTTTGGAGCGTGCGAATTTTGACATGACCGTACCCTGGAAGGGATCGATGAAGCAGATGCGGAAGATGTAATCGCCGACTTCGGTGACCTTGGGATTGGTCGAGGCCGGGGTGATCATGGGGATCTTATTTTGCTGGCAGATTGGGGCGGCTTCGAGGGACTTGGAGGAGGCGACTTCACCGAGGATGGCCACGACCTTGTCCTGGGAGATTAGCTTGCGCACGATGGTGGCTGGTTGTCCGGCCTGGGACTGATCGTCCTCGGTGATGAGTTTCAGCTTTTTCCCGAGCACTCCGCCCGCAGCGTTGATTTCCTCGACGGCGAGTTCGGTGCCTTTGTGAGAGGACTGGCCGAAGCTCGCACTGCCCCCGGTGAGTGAGGCGAACTCGCCGATGGGAATCTCCTCGGCGGCGGTGGCGTTCGGGTTCGGAAAAAGCAGGGTCAGCGCACCCGCAACCAGCAGACATCGAAGCATGGCCATCACCTAGGAACTGGCTTCCCCGCCCGCAGCCGTCAATACCAAAGAACGCCCCCTAAAAAATCCCGGGCGGCAGGTGGGATTTTATCCAGTGGAATCCCTGCAGAACGAGAAACCATGCGAGCTTCGCGACGGCGGCAAAGTACACCAGTGTTAACAGACCCCAGAAAAGGGAAACGATCAGCATGAGTCCATCGCGCTCCAGCCAGGCGATGGCGGCGAACAGAATCATCAGGGCGGGCAGGGTGTTGTTGAATGGCAGATTGGCCATCGGGATGGTCAGCAAGATGCCGCCGGTGAAGATAAACCAACCGACCAGCTTTTCGCCCGCCTTTCCGCTGACCCAGTGGGTCAGGCGCGGACGGGTGAACTTGCGGCAGAAGGCCAGAATGCGCTGGCAGAAATGCAAGGCAGCCAGCCAGCCCCGTCCGTGGATGCGAATTTTTCCCATGGCGGATGGCAGGGTCGGGGCCGGGTGGCCACGGAGCATCTGCCACCCGGCCACCATGAACGTCACGCCGCTGGCAAAGGTGTAGGGCCCCAGCGAGAAGGGCTGGATAAAGGGGACGCTGAGCAACAGGCTGACAAAACAAAAGCTGGCCGGGCCGAGGCGTCCGAGCGTCTCTTGGAGGCTGATGCCTTCGCCCTCGGCATGGCTGATGCAATAGGTCAGGGCCTCGTCGATGCCATGATCGCCCGTAGGCGGGCCGGCTTCGGGTGCATCATTCATTGGGAGGTTGAAAGCAGCTGCTACCCGGCACTAATGCGCCTTGGTGGGGGCTTCGATGGCTGTGGCGGTGGAAGTCCTGTCGGTGAAAGCCAGCCGCAGCCAGGAAGCGAAGGTTTCGAAGCCCAGGGTGTTCTGAAAGCGGGTGTTCGAATCGTGTGGCATGGAAATGAGCGGGAACCACTAGCAGCGTCCGGGCCGGCGCGCAACCGGCGGAAACAAAATGCTTCCCATGCAACCGAGGCTCGCGTTTCCTGTGCCCTTCGCCATGGAACTGCTCAAGCAACTGATGGATTTCATTCTGCATGCCGAGAATCATTTGGTCTGGTTCATTCAGAACTACGGCATCTGGATATACGCCCTGCTTTTCCTGATTATTTTTTGCGAGACGGGCCTTGTGGTGACTCCTTTCCTGCCGGGTGATTCCTTGCTTTTTGCCGTGGGCGCTCTGGCCGCGAGACCGGAAATGGGCTTGCGCGTGGAAATCGTGACGCCGCTGCTGCTCGTCGCGGGTATCTTGGGTGATAGTGTCAATTACAGCATCGGGAAATGGATCGGGCCACGGGTCTTCCAGTATGAGTCCAACCGCTTTTTCAACCGCAACCACCTGCTCAAGGCCCACAGCTTTTACGAGAAATACGGCGGACGCGCCATCATCCTGGCCCGGTTCATGCCGATTGTCCGTACTTTTGCGCCTTTCGTTGCCGGGGTTGGCACCATGAACTATCCGAAGTTCTTCTTTTACAATGTGACCGGAGCGGTTCTCTGGGTCGGTCTCTTCATCGGAGCCGGTTACCTCTTCGGCAACATGCCATTTGTGCAGAAAAACATGAAGGTGGTCATT
>JBMOHI010000449.1:0-2504 GCA_049317925.1 Terrimicrobiaceae bacterium | reverse complement strand
TTAAAAAGCCCCTCAGCCATCGGGCTGCGGCAGACATTGCCGGTGCAGACAAAGAGAACGTGTTTCATGCGCAATCGAGTCTTCCAAAATGGAGGCGACCGGCATGCAAGTCAATCGCCCCGCGTGGTGAATAACCTTGTGAGCGCCTGCACCCGCCGCTAAGAACCATGCGCCCTATGAGCGACGGACCCGGCGAGTGGAGCTTTCTGAAAAGCGCGTGGCGGTTCGCCCACGTGCTGACCGGCTGCCATGAAGGGGCGGCCCGGACTTTTCAGGATTCGCTGGAGGAACTGAGCCGTCACCCCGATGCGGACGAACCGGACCGCGCCCGGCCGCTGCTTTTCAGTATTGTGCGCAAACGCAGTCTGAGGTTTCCCGCCCGTTGTGAACTTCCCGAGTCCCTCGCGCCCCTGCATCGCGAACTCGAGCCAGGCCGCAGTGCCCGGGTGCTGCTCGCGCTCGACGCGCTTCCTCGGGAGGGTCTTGAGCACCTGCTCGGGGTTGATTCGCGAACCGTGGCGGATGCTGCCAGGCAAACCGATGCTTCCGTCGCGAAGGATATCCGTTCGCTGCCACTGAGTGATCCCGCGCTGACACAAATCCGTGAGGCGGCGACCGCCCTGGCGGCCAAACACGAGGGCCTGCACCTCTCCGTGCGTAACCCGGCTACTCTCGCGGTCGGATTCGGATTTCTCCTGCTGGTGGCCGTGCTGGCCTGGTATTTCCTCGGTCAGGCCGGGGTCTTTCCCGACGAAGCGATCAAGATCGCCACAGCGGGCGCCAAAGCGAGCCCCGACCGGTTCGACCTGGTGGAGGAAAAAGCCGGCGCGTTGCAGGATTGGTTCATGTTGAAAGGATTCGACAACTTTCGCGTGCCGCCGGGATTCGAGAAGTTCGAAGTGGTCGGGGTGCGCATTTTCAAGGTCGAAAATGAACCAGTCGCCCAGGCCGCGGTGCCGGAAAACACAATGTATTTCTACTCCTTCGCCGCCCAACCGCTGGGCATCAGCGTGACCCCGGAAAAGTCCTGGCGCATCACCGAGGCCGACCGCTCGGTTCTGGCCATCCGCGAGGAAAACGGCATTTGTTTTCTCATCGCCTTCCGCGGCACGAAGCAGGACATGATCCGCGTGCTCGAAGGGGCCGGGGTCAAGCTCTGAGCCCTGCGCTCAAAGCCGCTTCGTCGTCACGAGCCAATCCCACGGAAAGGGGCCCTGCATCCACTCCGGCGGGGACTCAAACTCGGTCTCCCAGCCGTATTCCACCTTGTCGAATTGCAGGGGTTCGAATCCGAAGCGGCGGAAAAAACCCACAGCCTCCTCGCGGAGAAAATGCTTGGTCGGAACACCGTCGATGGGCACGAATCCGTCGGCCAGCCGGCGTCCCGCCTTTGCTGCGGGAGCAATCGAAGCGCGACTGGCCTCGGCCGCCGAAAGACCGTCCCTGCGGTGCCATTCCACCAGCCGGTGATGGGCCAGCAGAGCCGATTCCACCGAGGGAATGAGAAAAATCGCATGCCCGCCGCTCTCGACCATGCGGGCCACCGATCGCAAGACGGCTTCACGGATGGCGGTGTCCGCCATGATCAGCACGTTGGCGCAGAGGGCAAAGCGAACGGGAAACACCCGGGCTGAGCGTGCGGCGAAGTTGCGTTTGAAGTAGCGGATGTTATCGAAACGGCCGGCGGCGGTTCGGGCCTGCTTGAGCAACTCGCCGGAGAGGTCATAGGCATCCACCCGGGCAAAACGCGGGGCGAGAAAGGGCAGATATTTTCCCACGCCGCAGCCCGCGTCGGCGGCCGGGGCGGAGCGATCGGCGAACTTGTCCAGCCGCCGGACCAAAATGCCCGTCCGGTCACTCGTGAAAGAATCAAAGATCTCGCCGTCGTAATCCGAGGCAACCCGATCCCAATAGCGTTGGTCCATCCGGGGGAGGCTAGGGCACATCGGCATTGTTTTCGAGTGCTGTTTCGGTGCTTAATACGGGATGCGCTTCTTTTCCTGTCTTTCCTTCCTCTTTCTCACCACCGCGCTCATGGCGCAGGATCAGCCCCAGCCCACGGGTTGGGAAACGGCGCCGCCTTCTTCGCCCGTGGCGGACGGCGGTGATGCCGACATGGGTTCGATCGCCCCTGCCCCCGCCCCGCCGGCCCCGAATGGCGCGGTCGCGGCCATGATGGCCATTGATCCCAAATACGTCGAGGGCATCGTGGTGGTGACGGCCAGCGGCGGAACGCCCCAACCCCGCCAATGGACTGTGATCGCACGGGACACGGACGATCTGGGCGTCCTTCACAAAATCACCGTGGCCGACGGTCAGGTCATCGCCGATGTCCAATCGCTCAACGCCTACGAATCCTTCCGCCAGGATGTGAACATCGATCCCGAACAGGTGCAGGTGGATTCCGGTGAAGCGTTTTCCATCGCCGAACCGATCGCGGCGGCGAATCAGAAAATCATCGGGCACCTCGACTATGCCCTCACCATCCGCGGGAAGGACGCCGC
>JBMOHI010000448.1:0-2509 GCA_049317925.1 Terrimicrobiaceae bacterium | reverse complement strand
GACTGTGACCGAGGTGGCGGCATTGCCAAAGGCTCCATTCTGTCCCGAGAGGGAATTGACATTGACGATGGTGTTTTTGCCCTGGACCAGGCTGGTGCCTGTGTAAGAGTTCGTTCCGCTGATGGTGATCGTGCCATCGCCGCGGTACGTGACGGCGAGGGCGCTTCCGAGCGTGCCTTGGGAGATGGTTCCATCGAGGTAAAAGGACGAGTCTTTAAACAAATTAAAAATCAAGGTGTTCGTGCCGGCGGTAGCGCCGGCTTCCAGGGCACCCGTGATGTTGCCAAAGTGGATGCCGGCGACCACGCCGTTCGAGTTGAGTGTTCCGAGGGTCCAACTTGAAGCCCGCGAGGCTTGGGTGATTGCCCGCGACAGAATGAGCGGTGCGCTCAGGGTCAGATCGGCGGAGGTGAACGTGGTGGTTGAGGCTATGGTTCCTGCCGATGTTCCTGAGACATTCCGCAGCACAATCGCCTCGTCCATGGTTCCGATGGCCTGAAAACGAACCGAGGGTTTGATATCATCCGTGAAATTGACGTGAGTCTCGTTGCCTGTGCCCGAGGCGCCGAGAGCATCCACATGCTGCACATACACATTTCCTCTATCGATTAGTGTTCTTCCTGCAAAATCCGATGGTCCGGCCAGCCCGAGGTATTCATTCGCCGCGGTGGGTGCCAATAGTTGCAGCGCGGTGGTGCCACTGGTGCCACCGGTAATGATACCGCTGTAGACCGCAACACCTGTGGCTTGATCAATGCCCAGTCGTCCGCCGGTTCCGAGATCAATCGCGCCCGTTCCTGCCACGATCCCGGCATCGGAGATCAGGCTGGCCACCGTTTGGGCGCGGCCGTTGAGTTCCAGACGCGCGGTGTCATTATTCGCGATGACGAGCTTCGTGGCGGAGGGCAGGGAGCCCGCCGCGCCCAGCGACAGACTGCCGCCGTAAATCCAGGTCGTCCCCGCATACGTCGCGGCGGATTCGAGCGTCAACTTCCCGGTTCCATATTTGGACAGACCCGGGCCCGTCCCGGTCGAATCGGAAACGGCGCCAACGATGCTGGTGTCCCCGGCCCCTTGAACAACGAGGAGTTCGCCGTTTAGGTTCACCGCTCCCGCGATGGACAAGTCGCCGATGATGGCGTCCCAGTATTGGTGATCGGTTAGACGGATGGCGAGGCCGGAACCGAAGGTCTGGGTGGCCGCGCTGTAGTTCGCGAGGCCGCCGCGTCCGAGATCGAGTGTTCCGGTGTTGAAGGTGAAACCCTCACCAAGTGCTCCGGGACCGAAGCTCAACCCGCGCATCGAGCGGGTCGTGCCTCCGAAATCCAGCGTTTTGGAGGCGGCGCTGGCGGCGTTGAATGCAACATAGTTTGTGGCCAGCGGCGTTCCGGTGCTCCAGTTCGAACCATCGGAAAACGCCGCCGAGTTTGAGCCCGTCCAAGCCGTGGCGGTGTTGCCCACCAACCGAACGGCAAAGCCCTCGCTGACCATGATGGTATTCATGGCGTTGATGGCGGCATCGGTGCCGAGGAAGTTGTCATAGTTCGGCGTTGGGGTGTTGTAGCCGTAGTGCGTGCCGATGACGGTGAGTTGTTGGGCGCCTGTGGGGTCGGTCCAGGGGAGAAAGGTGGGTCCGCCGGAATCGCCCCCCTGGAAAATCACACTATTCGAGCCAGTGCGCGGAATCGTGATGACAGAACTCGCGCTTTCAATCACCGATTGCGCGACGCGGGGACTGTTGGCCGGATCGGAATCCCCGTGGCCGACTACCAGAATGGATTGTCCCGCATACGCAGCCACAGTGCTCGGGTCGAGAACCGCATAGGTGGTGATGCCGGCACCGGGAGCGATGTGCTGGGAAAGGAGGGCAACGGAAAGATCAATGGATTGGTTGGTGTCCACCGAGGTTCCCGCCGAGGACGGAAAATTAATCAGATCCCCTGATGCCGTTGCCAGTGAGGTGCTGGCGAATAGACCGCTGGCGTGGAAGGCTGCGGCGATATGTCGCGGTGAGAGAAACGCGCGCTGGGAATGACCCGGCACCGTATTGGCGGCATTCCAGGCCACGCCAGACCAGTCATAGCCGAGCCCGACGAAACTTGAATCGGTGTTCCTGACGACATTGTCGTTATCAGGATCCCAGGTCGAAAAAAGATTGTTCGCCGCAGGGGTGAAATTGGTGAAATCCAAGGCCTGCACTGGTCCGGCCAGAGCCAGTGCGGCAAGCAGAAGAAGTGATCTTCCGGGTGCGTTGCCCCGGTTTTTCTGCAGAGGCAGAGAGGCAGGCGTATGAGAAACGAGCATAGCGAAGGGAGGGATCTCGCTTAGATCAATCAAAGGTGTGATCCTGTCAAGCGATTCCCGTCCGATTGGCCGCGCTGAGGCATACGATGAGAGGGGTGTATTGCGGGATTGACATGAAACCGGGTTCCGCTAATCAAACATGTGATATGCTTCCCCATTTGGTTGAGAGGCGCCGTCCCTTGCGGGCGCGCGCAGGTTTGTTAGG
>JBMOHI010000447.1:0-2535 GCA_049317925.1 Terrimicrobiaceae bacterium | reverse complement strand
GCGGCTTCCGCATTTCCACCACGCTCGACATGAAGATCCAGCGCGGGGCCGAAACCGCCATGCGCGACACGCTGGCCAAGGTGGAAACCAAACCCGGTTACGAGCATGTCACCTTCGAGGCTTACCGCGGTTTTACCAAGCCGATTGAGGACGAAATCAATAAGGGCAACATGACGATCAAGATGCCCGAACCGAAGTATCTGCAGGGTGCGGTGATGGCGGTGGAGAATTCCACCGGAGCGATCCTCGGAATGGTCGGGGGCCGGGATTTCCGCCACAGCGAATTCAACCGCGCCACCATGGGGCGGCGTCAGATCGGCACGGCCTTCACCCCGTTTGTTTTCGCGGCCGCCTACGAAAAGGGCATCTTTCCCGGAGACACCGTGGAGGATTCCTGTTTCGACAACCGGTTCGTCATGATTGGCGGCGACGCGGGCATTCTCGGGGAGTGGGGGGTGGAACGCGCTGACAACGAATACGAGGGTCCGATTCCGGCCCGCGATGCTCTCGCGCGGGGAAAGAATGCCGCCACCGTGAGACTGGGATTGCTCACCGGACTGGATCGGTTGCGGAAAGTCAGTGCCGATGCCGGCATCGTTTCGCCGCTGCGCAGTTACACCAATGCCTATCTGGGTAGCAGCGAGTTGACCCTGGATGAGCTGACGCTGGCCTACACGGTCTTCCCCAATGGCGGGCTCCGTCCCAAACAGCTCTATATCATCGAAAAGATTTCCGATGCGGCGGGCAACCGGATCTATGCCGCCAAACCGGAGAAGGTCAAAGCCATCAGCCCGGAGGCTGCCTATCAGGTCAATGCCGGCCTGGAGGACGCCCTGCGGAAGGGCACGGGTTCCGCCGCCTTCACCGATTATGGACTGAAAGACCTGCCGGTCGCGGGGAAAACGGGCACGGCTTACAATTTCACCGACACGTACTTCTTCGGCTATAACAGTTCGGTCACCTGCGGGGTCTGGGTGGGCTTTGACAAACCGAAGCGCATTTTCCGCGGGGCCTTCGGGCGCGATCTGGCCCTGCCGATCTGGACGAAGATCATGAACCTGGCGGCGGAGGAGTTTCCTGCCGTAAAGTTTCTCAAGCCGGATTCGCTCAAGGCGGTGGAGATCTGCAAGGTGTCCGGGTTGCTGGCCACCCCGAACTGCAAATTGGTCACGGTGGGCAACGGCCCACAGGAGGAACGTCCCTCCACCTACACCGAATATGCCACCGAGGCGCAGATGCCGCAGATTCGCTGCGACGTTCACGGCGGCGGCATTCGCAATTATGCCCGCGAATACGGACAGGAGGAATGGCCGCGCGCGGCGGCGGCGGTCGATCTCTCAACCATCCGGCCGGTGGCGGTGATGGCTCCGGCTCTGCTGGGACTGAATGATATCTATAATTCGGTCAAACCGGCCGCGCAGAAATTCGACGACAACATTCCGGTTGCCCGGGCGATTGCCGTCACTCCGGAAGAGTCCGCCCCTGCCGCTCAACCGGCCGATCCGTCCCTGCCCACGCCCGAGTTGCCGCCGGATCAGTCTGTCGCCGCTGCGCCGGACCCTGAAGTCCGGAAGGCCGAGGCCATCAAGCCGCTGGACTCCCAGTTTGATGCTCCTGCCATCCAGGCTCCCACTCCCGAGCCGATTAATTTTTGACCACGAGTCCGCGCAGGCGGACGTCGTTTCCGAAACGCGAGTATCTCACCTCGCTCAGCCTGATGGCTGCGTTGTTTTCACCGACTCCCTTGGCCCCGGTCGCGGCCGTCGGACCGCCACTGAGAATCGGTGCGAGGTAGAAGCAAACTTCGTCCACCAATCCGCGATCGAAGGCCTCGCCCAGGGTTCTTCCACCGCCCTCGATCAGCACGTTCTGAGCGCCGCGACGGCCGAGTTCCCGCAGGGCGGACCGCAGGCTGATGTTTTTTAAAATGACGGTGCGATCCTTGAATTCGTCGCAAAAGATCTTCGCATCAGCGGGCAGCTTTCCCGATTTCGTCCAGACTGCTCTGAGGGGTTGCTGAGGAACCCGCAGCCCGCGCACGGTCAGGCGGGGATCGTCGGTCCGGACGGTTTCTCCACCCACCAGAACCGCCTGCACTGCCGCGCGTAACGTCATAGCGTCACGCCGCGAAGCCGCATTGGTGATCCAGCGGCTGCCGGGCGGCGAGTCGATCCGGCCGTCGAGAGTGAGGCCGGCTTTGGCGATGACCCAGGGGAGTCCGGTGGCCATCCATTTGTTCCAGACCCGGTTGAGATCGGCGCATTCCGCGGCCAGGACACCGGTGGTCACGCCGAGGCCGGCGGCACGGAGGATGCGTTCGGCTCTGCCGGCATGGCGGGGATTCGGATCGGTTGCGCCATAGATCACGCGGGAAATTCCGGCCTTAACGATGGCCCCGGTGCAGGGTGGGGTGCGTCCGTGAGTGGAACAGGGTTCCAGCGTCACATAAAGCGCGGCTCCCCGCGGCGGGCGTTTGCCGAGGGCTTGCAAGGCCTCGATTTCCGCGTGGGGCTGACCGGCGGCCCGGTGCCAGCC
>JBMOHI010000446.1:0-2543 GCA_049317925.1 Terrimicrobiaceae bacterium | reverse complement strand
ATTTGATCTCGAAGGAGATCTCCGGATTGGCCTTGGCGTTGAGCCATTTCTCGCCCACCAGATGTTCCTTCATCACGGGATTCGGAACGGTGAGCGAGTCGGTGGCGACGACGATTTTGCCCTTGGCTTCGCCCGGATTGGCGGGATCAATCGTGACGGTGCCGCTCACTCCACTGGCCGTTCCGTTGATGGATTCGAGCGGGGCGTCGAGCTTGAAGACGACGTTGTTCACGCCCTTGGGGTCCTTAAAGTCGAAGGTGAGGGGTTCAGCGTGAACGGCGGTGAGGCCGGTGGCGGTGATGGCGATGAGGTGGGTCAGTTTCATGATTTGGGTTTGGCGGTGAATTTAGTAAAGATGAGTCCGAATGCAAATAGCGTGCCCGAGGCGATGAGGCCCGCGGCCAGAAAATCCACTCCGGGCACGAAACGGTGGTCGTATTCGGTGAATTCGATCTCGGTGACCGGGTCGATTTTTTTCACCGGCACCTGGGTCATGGACCAGCCGAAATGCGGTCCGAGGGCAAACCAGATCCCGATGACCGCGAGGTCGATGACAATGGTCAGAACAAGCAGCGTCCGGTTCATGGATGACTCAGCCCTCGATGGTGTTGATCTCGACCGGTTCGACTTTGATGCCGAGTTCCTCCAGCCACGCGATGGCGCGCTGAATCTCCTGGCGTTCCCCGTCGAGTTCGAGGGAAACCAGTCCGATCTCCTCGGTCACGCTGGCCTGCCGGACATTGGTGACGACGGCGAATTCCTTGGCCAGTTCGTAGATGATCGGGCGGGTAATCAGGCGGGCCGGATACATCAGCCAGAGACGGGTGACTTGCTGGGACATGAGGACAGGATAATGCCGAATGCCGAATGGGAAAGTCCGAAAGTCCGGGGCTCAGGATTCCTTTACGCCGGTCTCTTTTTCAGGTGGTGGGGATTCTTCGGTTTCGTGCTCGCAGGACGCCGCCGCCTGGGCGATCATGTTCTTTGAGGGAGGAAGGAAATGCTTGAAAGTTTCCCCGTAGATGTCCCAGACGGTGAGAAAAAGTCCGCAGACAATCGGGCCAATGATGAACCCGATGGGCCCGAAGAAAAACAATCCTCCCAGCGTGCCTAGAAGGATGAGCAGGTCCGGCATTTCGGCATCTTTTCCGACCAGCGCCGGACGTAACACATTGTCAATCGTGCCCACGACCGCGGCACACCAAATGCCGAGCAAGGTTGCCGCCAGGGTTTGTCCGCTCAGGTAAAGGTAGATCACCGCTGGCACCCAGATCAGGGCGGCTCCGACGCCGGGAATCACTGAGAGGATGACCATGATCGTGCCCCAAAAGGCCACCCCATTGATGCCCGCAAAGTAAAACGCCGCCCCGGCCAGCACTCCTTGGATGAGTCCGATCAATAATGTGCCTTTCACGGTGGCCCGCGTGACCGAAACAAATCGCTCCAACATGCGGCTTTCGTCCTCCGCTCCCAGCGGCATGTAATAAAAAATCTTATCCAGAATTTTTCCACCATCCTTGAGGAAGAAAAACATCGCGTAGATCATGACGAAAAAGTTGAGGAAAAACCCTGCCGTCCCTGCGGTGAAGGTCGAGGCCCCGGCCACCAGCCAGCCGCCGGTCGCCTTCGCCGCCGTGCCAACGTTGTTGACGATTTCCTCCTGTGTCGGGATGAAATCTTTCAAGAGCGGAAAACGCTGCACCAGCCAGAGGTTGGCGTCGAACGTGCTGGCACTTCCGAATTTCGTTTGCAACCAGGGGATGGCTTGTTCGCTCACTTCCAGCGCCTGCTGCGCGACTAAGGCGACAAAGGCACTCAACGGACCCACAATAAGCAGGATGAGAATCAACAAGGTAACGGCTGAGGCTATCGACCTTCTTCCCCGGAAAATCCGCACCAGGGCCAGGAAGAGCGGCCGGCAAAGCCCAGCAAAAATCGCTCCCACCAGCAAGGTTTGGAGAAAGGGCCAGATCACCGCCAGGAAAAGAAGCGAAACCCCAAGCACCAGGAGCAGAACAAAAATGGTGCGAAACTTCGTGCCGTCCATCTTTGTTGGATTCATCGAGGGCATGGTGAATGATGGTCCGGTTTCTGGCAAGCCGGGCAGGACGATTGGTTCGTCCGCGGGAAACTCACTTCACCCGGCTTGCAGAAAAACCAGCGCGGACTTTCCTGATCAGCGAAGGGAAGAGAATCGTCGCCAATACAGGCAGGGCGACCCAGGCGGCCACGACCCAGGGAATCACCCGATAGGCACCCGGTTGGGGGGGATAAACGTTGACCCAAAGCGTGTAGAGGATGGTCACGGCGGCGAAACCCGGAATCAAAATTTCGAAGCGGCGGACTCCGCTGTCGAAAACGCTCTTGGCTGCGGCCAGAACCACCAGCAAATACGCCACGAGCAATGCCAGCGCCGCCAGGGTTGATCCCCAAAAAAAGGCATCGGAACCAGAGGCCTTGAAGACCAGGCACATGATGCAGTAGCCGATGAGATTTGCCGCCAGCATGACCAGCGCGGCATTGCGCGGAGAACTGGTTTTTTC
>JBMOHI010000445.1:0-2550 GCA_049317925.1 Terrimicrobiaceae bacterium | reverse complement strand
TCCCTGCAAAAACTCTTCGAAAGCGTCCAAGACGCCTGGCTCGACGGGAAACCCGGCGTATTCAAACCTTGAAACCCACGCGCGAAAGCCGCATTTTGCCGCCTCTTTTGCCGCGCGAATTGAAAACCAAACCCACGCACGAGTGCGGCGTTTTTGCCGTCTTCGGTCATCCCGATGCCGCCATGATCGCGTATTACGGTCTTTTCGCGCTGCAGCATCGCGGTCAGGAAAGCGCCGGCATCGTCTCGGCCAAGGGTTCCGACAGTCCCTTCGCCATGCACAAAAGTATGGGCCTCGTTGCCCAGGTCTTCAGCCCCGGCGACCTGGAACGTCTCACCGGCACACGGGCCATCGGCCACGTGCGCTATTCCACCACCGGCTCCAGCAATGTCAAAAACGCCCAGCCGTTTGTGGTCAGCACCGCCCGCGGCCAGCTCGCCATCGGCCACAATGGCAACCTGGTCAATGCCGCCCAACTCCGCGAGGAGCTCGAGGCCAAGGGCTCGATTTTTCAGACCACCGTCGATAGCGAAATCATCCTCCACTTGCTGGCCCAGCCCTACGGCAATGGCGGTGTGCTTTCCGCCCTGCGCCGCATTGAGGGCGCGTTTTCGGTTGTGCTCATGGGCGAGCGCGAGATCATCGGCTTCCGCGATCCGCACGGCTTCCGCCCGCTTTGCATCGGCAAAAAAGACGGCGCTTACATGCTCTCGTCCGAGAGCTGCGCCTTCGATCTCATCCAGGCCCAGTTCATCCGTGAGGTCGAACCCGGCGAGGTCGTCATCATCGATAATTCCGGGCTGCGCTCCGAGTTTCCCTTCCGCACGGCCCGCAGTGCGTTTTGTATTTTCGAATACGTCTATTTTGCGCGGCCAGACAGCACCATCGGCGGAATCAATGTCAGCAAAGTCCGCGTCGAAATGGGCCGCGAACTCGCCCGCCAGCACCCGGTCGAGGCGGATCTCGTCGTGCCGGTGCCCGACTCCGGCATCTACGCTTCGCTCGGATTTTCCGAGGAACTCGGTATTCCCTACTACCCGGCTTTCGTGCGCAATCACTACATCGGCCGCACGTTTATCCAGCCCAGCCAGCACATCCGCGACTTCAACGTGCGGGTCAAACTGAATCTCATCGGCGAGGCCGTGAAGGGCAAACGCGTCGTCGTTGTGGACGACTCCATCGTGCGCGGCACGACCGCCCGCTCCCGCGTGGTCAATCTGCGCGAAGCCGGCGCGGCCGAGGTCCACATGCGCATCAGTTGTCCGCCCCACAAACACGCCTGCTACTACGGCATCGATTTTCCCGATCCCGAAAAGCTTCTCGCCAACCAATGTACCCTCGACGAGATCCGCAAATACCTCGGCGCGGACTCCATCGGCTACCTTGATCCCTCCGGCATGATCCGCGCCACGGGACGGCCGGAGAAGGACTTTTGCACCGCCTGTTTCACCGGCGATTACCCCGTTCCCTACGACGAAAAATTCGACAAATACGTCATGGAAAAACGCGCCGGACGCGCCCGTCTGCTCGATAAGGAGGAACCCCGCTTGTTATGAAGAATGTGAAAGTCAAAGCCTACGCCCAGGCCGGCGTGGATGTGGATCTCGGCAACACGGTCAAGCGCGGCATCCAATCTCTCGTCCGCTCCACCCACGGACCCGAAGTCCTCGGCAAGATCGGCGGATTCGGCGGACTCTTCCGCGCCGACTTCAAGGGCATGAAAGATCCCGTGCTCGTTTCCAGCGTGGATGGCGTCGGCACCAAACTGAAGATCGCTTTCGCCACCAACCGCCACGACACCGTGGGCCAGGATCTGGTCAATCACTGTATCGACGACATCGCTGTTCTCGGTGCGAAACCGCTCTTTTTCCTCGACTACATCGCCTCCGGAAAGCTCGAACCCAAAGTCTTCACTCAACTCCTGACCGGCTTCGCCAAGGCCTGCAAAGCCGGTGGGTGCGCGCTGGTCGGAGGCGAAACCGCCCAGATGCCCGGCATGTATCATAACGGCGAATACGATGTGGCCGGCACCATCGTCGGGGTGGTCGACCGTCCCAAAATGCTCGACGGCTCCCTCGTCAAACCCGGCGATGTTCTCATCGGCCTGCCCTCGAACGGCCTCCACACCAATGGCTACTCGCTCGCCCGCAAGGTTCTCTTCGGCACCCTCGGCCTGAAGGTTTCCTCCCGCCTGCCCGAACTCCGCCTGCCCCTCGGCGAGGAACTCCTGCGCGTGCATAAAAACTATCAGCCCCTCATGGCATCCCTGCCGGCCGGACTGCTCCACGCTGCCGCGCATATCACCGGCGGCGGTCTGCTGGATAACCTGCCCCGCGTTCTGCCCAAGGGTTGCCAGGCCAACATCCGCCGCAATGCCTGGACCGTGCCGCCTCTCTTCCGCCTCATTGAATCCGGAGGACGCATTGATCCGGTCGAAATGTATCAGGTCTTCAACATGGGTATCGGCATGGTGCTCATCGTCCCGAAGAAACGCGCGGCGGAAGCCCAAAAGCTGACCAAGGGCAAACCCATCGGCGAAATCGTCGAGGG
>JBMOHI010000444.1:0-2554 GCA_049317925.1 Terrimicrobiaceae bacterium | reverse complement strand
GTGATCATCTGACCTTTGGCATCAAGGCAGTGGACGAAGAGCGCCACGACATTCTCGGCAATTAGGCCCTGATAGGCATTGGTGGCATTGGCCGGAGCAAGGGCATTGAGCCGGGCGTCCGAGAGCCAGGCCGAGGGCGCTGAGTAGATGAGGACGTTCGTCCCGTTGGTGGAGTTTTCGGCGGCAAACCGGCACAGGTACGGGCGGGGGTTGGAGGGCTTGTCCGTGTTCCATTTGACGAAGTATCCCACCTCCGCCACGTCGCCGAGGGTTTGGTCGGTGGCAGTGGGTGCCTGCCAGAAGACGGCATGAGGATTTTTAAAACTATCGGAAATCGCGCCGGGATTCAGAACGAATTGGAGGTTATTGGTGTCGGGACGGTTGATGGGCAGGAGAGCCGATCGGAGGTCGCTGCGGATGAGATCTGTGATGGCCAGAATGTTTTGCATGCGCTCGTTACTGGCGTAGCCCAGTTGGGAGGTTTTGCTCACGCTGCTGAAGATGCTGGCAAGGATGGCGACGAGCAGGATGAGAATGGTCATGGCCACGAGTAACTCCACCAGGGTGAAGCCGGCGCGGGAGGGGTGGCCCGGAATCCGCGATGTGGGGCGACCGTCCCGGTTGCCTGGTTGGAACAGCAGGCGGGACGCCTGCTCCACGCCGCTCATCTTCCCGTCAGTATCTGGCAATATCCGCATGGATGGTCTTTTGGTTGACGGATCCAGTCGCCCCGGCCGGCCATTGGAATTTGAAACTGATTCTCCACAGATTGGTGCGGTTGTTGCCGATCGTGTCGGGGTCGGCCTGGATCGTCGGGACGCACTCATAGATGGCCCCCTGGGCGACAGCCGCAGCGGTTGAGAGGCTGTTGATCACCCCGGTGGCGGGGTCGATGGCGTTGAGGCGCTTGCCGGAAAGATCGAAAAAAATGCTGCCCGGGTTGGAGTTGATGGCGGCAAAGTCCTGCTTGCGGAAGGTGTTGACGAGGCTGGCGGCCATTTCCGAGACGACCAGATCATCCATGGAAGATTTGGTCGTTTTCAGCGTGGCGGAAAGGAGTCCGACGATGCCGGTGAGGGCAAAGGCGACAATCCCCAGGGACAGAGCAACCTCAACGAGCGAAAAGCCCCGCGATCTGGCAAATGGAGAAGAGAACCTCATGGCTGGTCAATTTTCGGGCGGCCGGAAGTTCCCAGCACCGTCACGGCATAATAGTTGGCCGCACCATTGTAGGGGCCCGGGCGGGTGTACGTGGGATTGGTGGCACCGGCGGCAAAGAAACCCTCGACCAACCGCAATTGGGCCGAGGTCGGCTGGAAGAGGCTCCGGCTGGGAAGAAAAACCAGGTATTGGAAGGACGATATGGACGCACCGCGGTAGGTGATGGTGGGGAAATCGGGCGATGGCTTCAGCGCGGGATATTCGGAAAACTTGTAGTTAGTATTGGGATAGTCGAAGGTAATCCCGTCTTTAAGACTTTCCCATTCGGCGATCTGCTTCCATCCCGCACCCTCCGGCAGATATTCAAAAAGACCGAATCCTCCCGGGCGGGTGGAATCTCCGGGAATGGCGATGAGGGCGGTCATGGCATTCTTGGCGGCGGAGTTCTGTCCGGCCAGATTGATCAGGTTCACGATCTTGTTCCCCTCGGCGTTCAGGAGCTGGGCTTTTCCGAGGTTGTTGAACGCGGGCACGAGCATGACCATCAAGAGGCCACAGATCGCGACCACAACGAGAAGTTCAATGAGGGAGAAAGCGCGGGGAGAGCGGTTCATTGGCTTAGCGTTTTTGGCGCATCATGACAATACACCAGTTACTAGCGCTTCGTCGGTTTTTTTAGAAACCGGGAAAAGCCCGTCGTCCTCGGGTTCGGGAAGATAGACATTCTCCGCCCGGAGGCGCCGGCGGAGGTTTGGCACATCCACCTCGTGAACATCGTGGCCGGGGGATCGGGCGGCATGGGCGGCGGCCATCCCGGCCGCTTCGCCCATGGCCAGGCAGACCGGCATCACGCGGACGCTGCCCTGGACCGTGCGGTCGCAGGAAATCGAACGGCCGGCCACCAGCACATTGCGGAGACCCCGCGGGGTGAGGCAACGATAGGGAATGCCGTGGGACTCGCCCGGTTCATAGCGTTGAAAGCGCAACGCCATCTCCAGTTCCCCATCCGTCTTGGCCTCATCCTTGGTCAGGTGAAGATCGATAAAGTAACTATTGCGGCAGATTTCGTCAGCGAAGCTGCGCCGCTCGATGTAATCCTCCGCGCAGAGCACGTAATCGCCGACAATGCGGCGGGTTTCCCGGATGCCCAGAACCGAGCCAGTGGAGACGAGGAAGGCATTGCCGAAAGCGGCGGGATGAAACTCCGCCAAGGCATTGCGATAGGCGAGCGCGAGCTTGCGGCCTTTCATGAGGGCGAGTGAGACGGAGTCGGGGTCTGTGTTATCGACATCCCAGACGTGCCCCGCGTTGAACCCGACGGTGCCAGGGCCCACGATGTTCGAGTTCATATGCTTGTCGGGAATCTCAGGATACCTCCCGGAAGCGACAATCT
>JBMOHI010000443.1:0-2558 GCA_049317925.1 Terrimicrobiaceae bacterium | reverse complement strand
CAGCCAAGGATTGGGAAAATGCCCAATGGGCGCCCATCGAGAAGTATCTGGACGCAGCCGCCATGGTGGCCGGGGACCGCTTGCATGTCGCGGTCCGCACATCGTTCCGAGAAAAACTCGAAAACAATCTGGAAGACCCCCAGATCCTCTTCAAAACAGGCGGCGCTCTGGACCTGATGATCTCCAATGACCCGAAGGCCGATCTGTCCCGCGCCGAACCGGTCGCCGGCGACCAGCGCATCCTGGTATCGCGCAGCAAAAAGGGCGGCCAGATCAAGGCCACCCTCTACCGTCAAGTCGATCCACAAAACCGGGAAAAACGCGTCGAATTCAGCTCCGGGTGGCGCAATGTGTTTTTCGACCGCGTAGAGGACATCACCGATAAAGTTCAGTTTCCGGTGGAAACCAACGTCAAGATGCCCCCCTTTGACCGTCTCCTCTTCGAGTTTTCCGTGCCCTTGGAAGTTCTCGGCTTGAGTCCTGCCGACGGCAAAACCGTCAAAGGTGACATCGGGTTCCTCCGCGGCAAGTCCGGAGACACGCTGCAGCGGCTCTATTGGCACAATAAAAATAGCGGGCTCACGGCGGACGTTCCCGGCGAGGCCATGCTCACTCCGATGAATTGGGGCGTTTTCGAGTTTCACAATGCACCTTGAATCGATTCCACGAAAACCCATGAGATGCCCCAATTGCTCAAACTTCTGACGGAACAAACGATCGCGTTGTTTCCAATGAGAACGAGAGGAGAAGGAAAGAATGAACGTTAACCATCGAATAAGACCGGCCGTCTGGTTGGTGGGCGTGGCCGTGTGTTTGGCGGGCATTGTTGCGGTCGCGCCGCGGCTTGTGGCGCCACCTGACGATGCCGGCTCCACCACGGGAGCGGCTGCCAAAACGCCGGCTGCGGGAAGACAGGCGGACGAGAGGGCATCAACCGCCCCCCTATCGCGATCAAGGACCAGCCCTGCTCCGGTTGAGCCTCCCGGCGCCCCTGGACCCGACGACAAATCCGAAAGACTCCAGTGGCTCCAGAGTTTGCAGGCCTGGGGCATGAAGAACCCGCTTATCGCCAGCAGGTGGGCGATCGAAAGCCTTTCCCCGGAGGAATGTTGGAGTTTCTTGGGATTGACCGGAGGCATTGCCTTTCAACTTGGCGCAAAAAATATGCAGGAGGGGCTGGCCCTCTTCGAGAACTTGAAGAAGCGGGACGGACAAAAATTCGATGCAGGGTGGGAGGATGGGGAGACGATGTATACCGCGCTGATGGCGAAATTCGCGGCGGGAGCGGTGGCCAGCGATCCGGCCAAAGCCATTGAATGGGCGAGAGAGTACGGCAGTCTCTACGAACTCGCCGGACACTGGGCCGAATTGGATGCCCAGCAGGCGACCCAATGGGCGCGCAGTCTCACAGATGCCAAGGAACTCGATGCGGCCGTGAAGGCGATCACCTCGTCCCTTGTTAAGCGTGGCAATCTTGACGACTTGGTCAATTGGGCCAACTCGCTGGTTGCAAACCCGGTCGCCTTTGATCAGGCAGTAACGACGATGCTCCAGCAGTTACCCCAAGATAAGCTTGACCCCATGTTGCAAGCGCTGCTGGTTGAGCCTCCATCTGACGCCTCCATGGCCCTGTCATGGATTCGCGGTGTCGGCCAGAACATCTATGCGAAAGGCGCTCTTCGTGGCGAACTGCTCCAACAACTTGCCCTCGGCTTGGGCGAACAATGGCTAAGCAATGCCGAGGTTCAATCTGAACTCAAAAATGCAATTACTGGTGCCGCATTGACGATGTGGCGGAGCCCGAATGATGACATCCGCGCGGAGGGCTTCCGTGACGCGGTCGACTATCTGGCGACTGGCGGCGGCGGCGTCATTCCTAAAGTACCGGTTCAGACATGGTCCCCTACCTGGCTGGAATGGTGCTCGGTAAGGCCGACCGAGGCCATCGGATGGCTCACCGAGAACAGGCCCGTGAAAGCGCAAGCGGCTGTAGTTGAGGAGCTCAGACAACGCGTCACGGCTGAGTACGTTCAGGCAGGCTATTCTGAGGTGGGAAGTTACCGGATCGTCCGCGACAATCAGAGTATTTTCCGGTTAGAAACTAGTAATCCCGCGGGAGTTAACCAGGAATTCACCTATGTCAATGGACAATGGGCTCCACCTTTGCCGCAACAGTGGAAGGAGTTAGATTTGAAGAGCCCCGTCGAAAAGCAGATGAAGCTGCTATCCGCTCTCAAAACACTATCCCCTCCATGAGCCACCTGGGCACAACTCTCAGCGGGGCACGCCGACGTGGACCGTGAACGGTGCCGGCGAATAGCCCACGGACCTCAAATAAATCATGAAACCCAAACCAAATATCCTTCTGTTCCTTACGGATCAACAGCGCCTCTCAGCTTTGGGCTGCTATGGCCCGACCGTCTGCAAAACGCCAAATATTGACAACATGGCGGCTCAGGGGGTCCGGTTTGAAACCACCTATACCACCACCCCGGTCTGCAGCCCGGCCAGGGCCACGATCATGACCGGGATGTATCCGCATCAGCATGGTTTCTGCT
>JBMOHI010000442.1:0-2558 GCA_049317925.1 Terrimicrobiaceae bacterium | reverse complement strand
CGTTCGCTGCCGTAAAGCGCGATCTCCTTTTCCAAGTCCTTCAGTTTTTGCAGGGTGACATAGAGAAAATTTCCCGAGCCGCAGGCGGGGTCGAGCACGGTGACGTGGCCGAGACGTTCCAGAAAACGTTCCTTGATCATGTTGGCCTCGCCAATGGCCTTGCGGAGTTTTGGGGCGTCGAGCTTTTTGACGTCGGCTTTTCCCGCCTTCGTGCCGGTGGCGAGGAGGTTTTCGATCGTGCGTTGCAGCGCGGCCCACTCGGCACGCAGCGGGGCCATAACGACGGGTTCGATGAGCAGTTCAATATCCTCGCGGCTGGTGTAATGAGCTCCGAGTTGAGAGCGCTTGGCCGGGTCAAGTCCGCGCTCGAAGAGCGTGCCAAAGATCGAAGGGTCAATGGCCGACCAATCGAGCTTCGAGGCCAGCAGGACTGCCTCGATTTCGGCGGGCAGCATCTCGACGGCGGGGGCATCGTTGAACAGGTCACCATTGAAATGGCGGATGGAATCCAGACCGAAATCGCCGCCGTGGGCCATGGCGTGAAAAAGCTGGTCGAGGAGTTTTTTCAGCCGGGGCGGATCGGCATGGGTCTTGGCGAAGAGGTTGGTGAAAAGATCGGCCGGCAGCAGGGCCACATCCTCGGCGAAAAGACAAAAGACGACGCGGTCCACGAAGCGGGCGACCTCCGCCGGATCGAGTCCGCGCCCGCGCAGGGAGAGAGCGAGCGAGCCCAGTCGCGCGGCGGCCTGTTCGGTGATTGCCTGGCTGGTGGCACCGGGGCGGAGCTTATCCGGGGCGTGGAAAAGATTGCGCAGGATTTCCAGGTTGCGCGGCTCGGGTAGTTCGGTCAGCGCAATCTCGTGAACTTTTTTCGCCGTGGCGGTGAAGTTCGTATGGATGACGATGCGGTCGAGGTCGCAGACTGCAAGCAGGGGTGGATTCTCCAGCGCCTCGCGATAGAGGAGGATTTGCTGGTAGGCTTTGTCGAGATCCTTGTGGCGGCCCTTGTATTCGATGGCGAAGAAACCGCGCTTCCAAACGTCGGCGAAGCCATCGCCGCCACTGGATTTCTCCGCGCCCCGCTCGAAGGTGAACCATTCACCCGCCGGATCGGCTTCCGCCGGGGAGGAGTGTCCGGTGAGTGCGCACAAATCCAGAAAATGCTGCTGGGCGGCACTGCGCTCGGTCAGGGCCACACCGGACCACTTTTTCACGAAGGCGTCAGGGGTCATACGGGGAAGGAGATGGCCGTGTACTTCAATCGGGGAACGCGGCCGAAGGCCCTCTCGCGACCGGCCAGTTCCGCTTCATAGGCCAAGGCCGTCGCGGCAATCCAGGCGTCGTTTTCACCCAGGCGTTGCGGCAGGTGCGACTGCATGGCGGCGGCTTTGTAGGCAATGGATCGGGAAAGGGGAATGACCCGGAAGCGGGAAAGAAAGGCTTCCACGTCGTGGAAATTTTCAAAGCCTTCGGCAAATTCTCCCAGACTGACGATGCTGATGGCCACCGGTTCCCTCGCGCGGGAATGCAACAACCGGCGGGCCGGGCCGATTTTGTTCCCGGCGATTTCGGCTTCGAAATCAACCAGGAAACTCGTGTCAAGCAGCAACACGCTTTTTTCCCGCCCCTTTGCCGATGAAGGGTTTCATGGCCGCCTCCAACTCTCCGGCGGTGAGCGCAGGACGCTCCGAAGTGAGACGGCGGACCACCTGCGAAAAGGATTCCCGCTCGGACTGCTTCTCGCCTTTGAGTAACTCATACGCGTCCACTTCGATGGAAATCGTTTTCGTCGCCATACGCAGACCATGCATGGACTGTGTCCCCTCGTCAATCAGGAATCCGCGATTCCCCATGGTGAACAAAAAGCAGATGGAAGCCGCTTCTCCCTTTACCTGCAATTCTCCCCATCCTATTCTCAAGGTTTACCAACAGGCTCCGGCTGCCCACCGGAATCCTTAAATCCTCAGGGCAAATTGCAACCAATACCCCATGGCCAAAGTCACACTCAAAAACATCTACAAAATCTACCCCGGAGACAAAGGGAAAGACGTCACCGCCGTCGAGGACTTCAACCTCGACATTGAAGACCGCGAGTTCGTCGTCTTCGTCGGGCCCTCCGGCTGCGGAAAATCCACCACCCTGCGCATGATCGCCGGGCTGGAGGAAATTTCCAAGGGCGACGTCTTCATCGGCGACAAACGCGTCAACGATATTCCTCCCAAAGACCGCGACATCGCCATGGTTTTCCAGAACTACGCGCTCTACCCGCACATGAGCGTGTATGAGAACATGGCCTTCGGCTTGAAGCTGCGCAAATATCCCAAGGCCGAAATCCAGAAGCGGGTCAACGAGGCTGCGGCCATTCTCGGCATCGAAACCTATCTCGATCGCAAACCCAAAGCCCTCTCCGGCGGTCAGCGTCAGCGTGTCGCCGTGGGCCGCGCCATCGTCCGCCAGCCCAAGGTTTTTCTTTTCGACGAACCGCTCTCCAACCTCGACGCCAAGATGCGCGTGCAGATGCGCACGGAGATCACCAAGCTCCACCAGCGCCTCCAGGC
>JBMOHI010000441.1:0-2570 GCA_049317925.1 Terrimicrobiaceae bacterium | reverse complement strand
TGCCCGATGTGGTGGCCAATTACATTGCCCGCGTCGTCGATGCCACCCACGAGGGAGAGGCCGCCAAGGGCGTGAAGTTCGGAGCCAGTCCGCGCGCCGCGCTGGCCCTGGCCGCGGCCGCGCGCTCCGCCGCGTTGCTGGGCGGGCGTCTCAATGCCAGCTTTGAGGACGTCGAGGCCCTGGCCGGACCGGTGCTGCAACACCGCATCGTGCTCGACTACACCGCCCGGTTGAGCGGACGGACCGCCGCCGATGTGGTGCGCGACATTCTTGCTGCCGTGCCGAAGCAGGACAAAGCCGCGCCCGATGTCTTCAAGGCCGCGAAGGTATGATTCTCAAAACGGTATGGAGCGTTGTCTCCAACGCTCCGTGGCTAAAAAAAGTCGGATGGTTGGGGACAGCCATCCCTACCGTTTTTTTTGCCGCTGCCCTTCGCGCCGAGCACGTCCTGCCCGAGCCGCAGTTTGTTCCGGGCAGCGGGATCGAGATGAAGCTCACGAATTTCTACGAGGACATCCCGCCCTCGGGATTTCTCCCCCTGCGCGTTGAGGTCAAGAACGACTCGAATGCCACCCGCACCTGGCAACTCACGACCCGGCAATCGCAGTCGAACACCGGCTCGATGCAATCCGTCTTTGCCCTGCGGGCCGAAGCCCGGAGCGCGCGCACCTTCGATTTGCTTGTTCCGCTTGTGACCGAACCCGTTTCAGGGTCCCGCTATTCCAATATTCAGATCTCCATCACCGGCCACGGCACGGCCCGAACCGAGAGCCGCGAAAATTCCCGCGGCAGCGGCAGCACACCCACGGTTTTCCTTGGAATGGGGAAAGTCCTCGCTGTGAAAAATTGGGGTCCGCTGCGTGAGCAGTTGGACAAGAAACATTCCCTCTCGCTCGAGGGCACCGCGCTTAATCCTGAATTGCTCCCGGCGGACTGGCGCGCACTGGCCGGCTTCGGGATCATCATCCTGGCCGATTCCGAATGGCGGATTATTCCCGCCGCCCAGCGCGCCGCTTTGCAGGATTGGGTGATCCAGGGCGGGAGGCTCATCCTTTGTCATTCCGGCTTCACCCCGGCCGCCGATCTGCCCGCCGCGGAGAAATCCGGTTGCGGATCAATCGAGCTTTGGTCGTTGGGCGATGATTTTTCCGAGAAGGTGAAAACAACGCTTCTCGCCTCCCCGGTTGGCGAATCCCTGAAAAGCTACACCTGGCAATGGCCGCTGGCCCGCGACGTGGGACGCCCGGAACCGCCGCAAACCCTCATCATGGTCTTCGTTCTGCTCTTCGCCCTTGTCATCGGACCCCTGAATTTTCTCGTCTTTGCCCCAGCCGGAAACCGGCATCGATTATTCTGGACGACGCCCCTGATCTCGCTGGCCTCGAGCGCGCTGATGGGTTTGTTCATCCTTTTCAGCGAAGGCATCGGCGGCAGTGGACAACGCTTCGCCGTGCAGCTCAGTTTACCGGCCTTCAACAAATCCGTCCTCTGGCAGGAGCAAGCCTCCCGCACCGGTGTTCTAACCTCCGGTGCCTTTGTCCTCGCCGAACCCGCCCTGCTCGTTCCCGCCGGCCTGCACGCCACGAACTCCTTCCGCCCGAATTCCGACCGCGGCAAATCCTACAGCCTCGATGGGGCCACCTGGAGCGGAGACTGGTTCCGCAGCCGCACCACCCAGGCCCAGATTTTCACCGCAGTCAGCGCCGCCCGCACCCGCCTGGATGTGAGCGTGAGTCCGGACGGAAAGCCGGTCGCCGTTTCCTCGTTCGAAAACGAACTCAAGGAACTCTGGTGCTTTGACGACACCGGCGAGCCGTGGCGGGCCGCCAACGTGAAGCCCGGCGAGAAGCGCACGCTGGAACGCGCCGCCCTCGCAGACTTTACCGCATGGTTGAACCAGATCCTGGAACCCGCCGGCGGCGTGACGCGGGAGCGCGCGGAAAAATTTTACGCCAAGGATGGAAAGGGAAAATTCTTTGCCTCTATGGAAAATCCCGCCCTTCTCTCCTCACTGCCTTCCATTCGCTGGAAAGACAAGGACTCCTTGCTCCTCGGCCTGCCCGTAGTCCCGGCAAACCACTAATCGTCGCTGATCGTCACTAACAACGACAGGGAAGCCGGAATAATCCGTGTTCATTCGTGTTCATCCGTGATTCAATTCGGACATCTTTCGCTGATTAGTGCCTGTTAGTGTGAATCAGTGGTTTAACTATGAAAACCATCCTTGATGACATTCTCCTCGATGTCCGCACCGAACTCGATGCGGCCAAGGCAAAGCGCCCGTTGTCGGAGATCAAACGGATCTCCACCGACGCGCCGCCGGTCCGCCCGCTGCCCGACGCCCTGGCGCAAGGTTTCCGTCTCATCGCCGAAATCAAGGAACGCTCGCCCAGCGTCGGCCCCATGCGGGCGAAGAATGTCGCCGACGCCATCGGAGCCTACGAAGAATCGCCCCTGGTCGGAGGATTGTCCGTCCTGACCAATCACATCCATTTCGGCATGACCATCGAGCGGCTCGCCGCCGTGCGCAGCGCGGTCTCGAAGCCGGTTTTGCGCAAGGATTTTCTCAT
>JBMOHI010000440.1:0-2578 GCA_049317925.1 Terrimicrobiaceae bacterium | reverse complement strand
ATCGCCGCGCTCACCGTGCTCAACACGATGAAAGGTTCGGTCTATGAACGACGCGATGAAATCTATGTCTACAACGCCGTCGGGGTCGCTCCGCGCTATGTCTTCTTCATGTTTTTCGCCGAGGCCTTCGTTTACTCCGTGGTGGGAGCGGTGCTCGGCTACCTCCTCGCCCAGAGCACGGGCTTTTTCCTCACGGCCATGGGTTGGACGGGCGGTCTGAATATGACCTTTGCCGGAGTGAACACCATTTTTGCCTCGCTCGCGGTCATCGCCGCAGTCTTCATCTCCACGCTTTTCCCGGCCCGCACGGCCATGCAAATCGCCGCGCCGAGTGAAGAATCGGGCTGGTCCATCCCCGAACCGGAGGACGACCGCTTCTCCTTCTCCCTGCCCTTCACCTTTTCGCCCTACGATCGCATCGCCGTGCTGGCATTTTTCCATCGCTTCCTGCTCGACCACGGCGAGGGAGGCTCCGGGCGCTTCCGCGCCGGGCCGCCGCGTCTCGACTTGGCCGGCGCCGAAGATGATCCCGAGCCGCGCATTCACGCCACCATCTGGCTCAAGCCCTACGATCTGGGCGTGTCGCAGGAACTCGTCATTGCCCTGCCGCACGACCGCGAGACGGAAGAGTTTATCGCTGGCATTGAAATCACCCGCCTGTCCGGCACCAAGGAATCCTGGGTGCGTCTCAACCGTTCGCTCATGGAGCAAGTGCGCCGGCAATTTCTGCACTGGCGCGCGGTGACTCCCGCGCAGAAGGCGGAATTCCACGCCGAGGCGCTCGCGCTGTTTGCGGCGGCTGCGGAAAATCGAAAGGAGCAGCATGTTTAAGTTCGGCAAGAAAAACGGCGGACAGGCCAAGCAGGATGCGGAACTGGAGCGTTACCGCACACTGCTGGAAACCCCGACGGAATTCAAAGACGGCGTCGGCTGGACCACGGTCGCGGGGATTTTCTTCTGCGGCCTGATCATGATGCCCGGCGCGATCTACCTCGGCCTGATGACCGGGGGGGATATGACCTCGGCCGGCACCTGGGTCACGCTCATCCTCTTCGGCGAAATTGCGCGCAGAGCGATGAAGCCGCTGAGCAAGCAGAACCTGGTTGTTCTCTATCATGCCGCCAACGTGATGATCGGCGGATCGATGCTTTTCCCCGGCGGCCCCATGGCGCCACTTGTTTTCCGCTCTTATCTGGTTGGCAGTGAAGTCATCCGGGATTCCGGCATGGGCAGGGCCTTCCCCTCATGGTTCGTTCCTCCGCCAGAGAGCGCCGCCCTGCTCGAGCGCAATCTTCTGCACCAGGATTTCCTCATTCCCATTGCGCTTATCGCCTTTATCGCCGTCATCGGGTTGATCAAGAAATACACCCTGGGGTATTTCCTCTTCCGTTTGACCTCCGACGTCGAACGCCTGGCCTTCCCGCTCGCCCCCATCGCCGCGCAAGGAGCCATGGCGTTGGCCGAAGAGGACAAAGAAGAGAAAAAAGAAGCGGAAGCGGCCGCCTCTTCCGAACCGGCCAAACCCAAACTGACCCGCTGGCGGATTTTTACCATCGGTGTATCCATCGGCTTGATCTACGGATTCCTGCAGGTGGGCATTCCGACCATCACCGGCCTCTTCCTGGAAAAGCCGGTGTTTCTGCTTCCGCAGCCGTTTCTCGACACCACCCTCATGACGGAGGGCGCGCTCCCGGCCACTCCCACTGGTGTGACCATGGATCTCGGCGTGCTCATTCTCGGCTTTGTGCTCCCGTTCTGGGCCGTGGTGGGGACGTTCCTCGCCATCCTCGTCACCACTGTCGCCAACCCGTTTTTGCAGTCCTCGGGCATTCTCAGCCGCTGGCAGCCGGGGATGGATACGGTCAACACCACGTTCTCCAACAGCATCGACTTCTGGATGAGCTTCGGCATCGGCACGGGTGTCGGCATCGCCGTGATCTCCATCTTCTCGACCATCCGCAGCTTGCGCGCCCGGCTGAAAGAGGCCAAGGCCGCTAAAAACGCACGGGAGTCGGGTCATGATGTCTGGGCCACCCCGCCAGGACGCGGTGATTATTCGCTATGGCTGGCACTTACCGGCTATGTGGTGGCAGCACTGGCCATGATTTATGTGGTCCATCTTTTGGTGCCCGCATTTCCGCTGTTGTTTTTGTTCCTGTTCAGCTTTGTGTATTCCCCTTTCATATCGTATGTGAATGCCCGCCTGCTCGGTATTGCGGGACAGACGGTGGAAATCCCCTTCGTGCGCGAGGGTGCCTTCATCCTGTCCGGTGCCAGAGGAGTCGACATCTGGCTGGCACCGGTGCCGATCGAGAACTACGGCCACCTTGCCCAATCATTCCGGGTCAATGAGTTGACCGGGGTAAAATTCTGGTCGTTGCTCAAAGCCGAGCTGATTGTTCTCCCGGTCTTGCTGCTGCTCTCGCTGATGTTCTGGGCCTTCATCTGGAAGTCCGGCCCCGTGCCCTCGGAGGCGTTTCCCAATGCCGCGCTGCGCTGGGAACTCCTCGCAAAGAACCAAACTCTTCTCTACTCCTCAACCTTCGTCCCGCCCGGCCAGGACCCGGCAACCCACAGC
>JBMOHI010000439.1:0-2586 GCA_049317925.1 Terrimicrobiaceae bacterium | reverse complement strand
CTGAAAATCCTGCGCTGGCCCCTCGTAAATCAGACGGGAAAATTTCTCATCGAAAGGAGCCAGCGAAGGCGCGGCGAAACGTTCTCCCTCCTTGGCCGGCTTGCCATCCACTTGAAAAAAAACGGGGCTTTCCAGATCGCCATTCCAGCAAACCGATGTCTGCGTTTTCAGAAAGCGTTTCATATCCTCGCGATCAAAGACCAGGCCATGCTCATAAAGCTGAACCGCGGAGCCCACCGACGCGACATGCCACATGGCTTTTGGTTCTTTCGCGACCCAGGTCGTCCATTTTTTCGGGTCAGCCGGACTGACGTCCCAGGGTCCGGCAGGATTCCAGCGGTTCCAGGCGTAGCCGGCCCCGTCGAACTCCAGACAATGCTTGAACCACAGTCCGAGCTTCGCGGCCTTTTCCGCGTAGGAGAAATCTCCCGTGGCCCGATAAAGACCGAGCAGGCCTTCGATCATGATGGAGAGCTTCTCCTGGGGCAGGCTCATGCCGCCGGTGCCGGGCTTATAGGCGGTGTTCCAGCGATAGACGGCTCCGCGATCGCCGAGATCAACAAAACTGCCGTCCCATTTTCTCACCAGATGATCACGGGCCAGCGCGACATATTCGTCGCGGCGGGCCCCGAATTCCGCCTTCAGCGCGGGGTCCGCATCAACAATCTCCGCAAAGCGCGAGAGCACCGCCGTCGCGCGGAAATCGGTCTGGATCTCACTGACCACCGCGTCCGGCTTGGCCGGATCTTTCAGCGAGGCCAGAGGCTCGCCGTACCAGCCCAAAAATCCGTCGGGCCCCTGCTTCACCGTGGACCGGAGGTTTTCAAACGCAGTCACAAATCCCCGGAGATACTCCGGGTCACCCGTGAGCTGATACGCGGTCAGAGCCATGCCGAACTTGGGAAAATCCAACCAGCAGAGATCCTCCGGCACGGTGATGGCCGCGAAGTGTTCCTTCGTCAACGTGGACATCTCCTTTTGGGTATGCCCGAGGAAGGCATCGCGGATCCTCTGATCCTTCGCGTCGGAAATCACCACGGGCTCCGCCGCAATCAACGGCAGGATGGCGAGCCAGAAAAGCAGGGGGATTTTCACAAGCGGGCCGGAGCAGCGGCGGGAATCAGAAATCGGAGGGCGTCGTCATGGCGTATTCGATGCCCAGAATTTTGGCGATCTCGACCAACTCCGCCGCATGATGGCCGATGCCAAGGGCAAAGTGATGCGTCGGTCCCTCGGCCACCCACTTTTTGAGAAACGTCCGCACATCAGGTTGGAAAATTCCGTGCGTATTCGTGTTGCCGGTGGGCGGGATCGGACGCCGCGCGGACTCGCCTTCCGCAATGACGAACTTGAATTTCCCATTGGCCGTCTGCCCGATGCTCAGCATCGTAATCGGACCCTCCTTGATTTGAAACTCCACGCCCGCGCCGGAACCGGGTTTGCCATGATACTTCTTCAAACTGCGGATGACCGGCTTGCCGGCGGCGATGTTAATATGGTGCGGCCCGTCGTGGCCCACCAACACGCTGTCCAAGGTGAAATCCACCGGATGAAACTCCGCAAAACTGCCGCCAATATCGAGACGATCCATGATCATCATCGCCACACAGGTCTTGATATCGAATTCCCCGCACATGGGAAACCCCGCACCCGTGAGGATGGAATTTCCCACGATGAGATTCGTCACCAGTGTGCGCAACTCGGATCCGGGCTCGCCCTCGTAATAGTAGGCCAATCCATCAAGTTTCTTCTCCGCAATAAGACCCTCCAGCGCCACCGCCGCGCGCGCCGCCACGTCGAGATCCGCGTCGGTGAGTTTCTCCGTCAGCGGATCCGACTTGGGATCCGGAGTGTCGAAGAAAGCGAGAATCTGCTTCTTCCACCGCTCGACCCCGCCCGCGTCCGGCTCGCGGTAATGTTTGAAGATATCCCCCGGCTCGACCATCACCACATGCGCGCCAAAAGCCGCCGTGATCGCGGTCGGGTCCGTGTGCATATCGAGCATGGCCTCCAGCACATGACCCATCAGCCCGATCCGCGCCCGCCGCAAGTCGTGCAGCACCTTGGCAATCTGACACCAGCTCTTGATCTCGCGGTCCACAATGGGATCGCCGTGTTCGTGACCTAAGATGAAGGGCGGAGGACGCCGGCCCAGACGGATGGCCACGCCGACAAATTCCGTGATGGAACAAAAATCGTCATTGCATAACTGCATGAACGTCGTGCCATTCGGATAGTCCATCGCCGCCAGCGGCTGCACCGCCACCAGCACGATCGGCACGTTGATCTCCCGGCAGAGAACGCCAAAGGTGGACGATGTCGCATAAGTCACCATGTCCACAAAAAGGATATCAATGTCGGCCGCCTTGATGCGGGGAACCGCCGCGTAGGCCGTCTCCGCATTGTCCAGCATGCCGAACTCCACCACCTCCACGCCGTTCGCCTCAATGCGGCTCTTCACATCGCCGAGCTTGCGATGCATCTCGTCCAACAATCCGTCAAACTGCGACCAGTAGGTGTGGTGACCAACGCCTAACAAACCTGCGCGCGCCCGCAAGGGACGGCGCCTCTCAACCAAATGGGGAA
>JBMOHI010000438.1:0-2587 GCA_049317925.1 Terrimicrobiaceae bacterium | reverse complement strand
CCGAATGGCAATCTGGTCGGGCAGGGAAGCTGGGTGCAAACTGGCACGACCGCGACGAACCCGATTCAAGTCACAAGTAGCGCGGCCATCGTCAACAACAGCGGTCAGGACGTTTACAAGGCATTTTCCGGCACGGTGCCGGCGACGGCGGCAACCTCCATTTACAGCGTGCTGGATGTTACAGTGACGGCTGCTGCTGCAGGGGGAGATTACTTTGCCCATCTTTCCGATCCGGTAGGAACCACGTCCAATTTTTACCAACGCTTGTTTATCCAATCCGCCACTGGCGGCTTCAGGTTCGGGATTTTAGAAACAAGTGGTGCCGGTGGAACCACTGATTATGGGACCACAGTTCTCAGCTTCAACACGCCCTACCGGGTGGTCGTGGCGTGGAATTTTGTGGCGGGTGCCTTGAATGATACCCAGACGATCTACATCGATCCCACCGACGCGATTCCCGCAAACAACACGGTTTATGCAACGACCACTTGGACAACAAGCACAGCGGAACCCGCCCAACTGACCGCCGCCAATCTCCGCCAAAGCAGCGCAAGCTATGGGGCCAACGTCGATCTGTTCCGCGTGACCGACGATTTCAGCCTCGCTGTCGTCCCCGAACCCTCCACCTGCCTCCTTCTCGGAGTGGGTCTCGGCTTCACCCTCTTGCGCCTTCGCCGCCGACAGGTTGCCTGATCAGATCGCAACAGCATCCTAAAACTTTAAAAGAGTGCGGAGGAAACTCCGCACTCTTTTTCGTTTTGGACTCCTTGGAAAAGGGGTCGAAAAGGGGACAGTCCCATGCAATCTAACTTGCCGCAGACGACAGTGAAGAAAGAGAAGGAGATTCCCTCCACGGCCAGAGGATAAACCTCTGCCGCCATTCTTCAGGCAAAAGCCCGATCGAGGAACTGGCGAGGAGTCAGTATGGGGATCCCGAGGAAAGGATGCAGCGCCAGCAAGTCGAGGTCTCCGGAGATGATGGCATTGGCTTTTCCATTGATGGCAACCTCCAGAAATTTGTCGTCCCGAACATCGCGGCAGGCTGCAACCGGGCGTCGGATCTCAATCCGCCGCGCTACGCGGCTGAGAAGGTTAAAAAACTCCCGGCGTTCGTTGGCCGGGAGATACTTCTCAAATTTTGGCCTGGCCAGAACTCTGGTGAGTTCTTCCAGCGTGGCGTCCGAAACAAGCAAGTCTCCCAAGTCGAGGGCCTTTCGCACGGCTTGAGTGGGAATGGACTCCGGGAGAAGAAGGTGGCTTATCAGCGTATTGGTATCAACCACCCACCGGTAGGAGGGAGTCATTCCTCACTCAACATCCTGGCGAGTTCGGCCTCCGTTAATCCCTCCTTTGCGGCCTGCTGTCCGATCCGGTCGCAAAACAGGGTGAACTCCGCCCGGTTGATCCCGCGAAGCCGGTCATACTCCTGGGCGGAAAGGATCACAGCCGCCGGACGATTGTGCTTCTCGATCAAAACCGGCTCAATCCGGGCGGAATCAAGGATCTTTCCAAACGATTGTTTAGCCTCATTGGCTGCAAATGTGATCATATTCATCCAAAATGGATGAAACGGATGATTTGTCAAGGGGGCCACTGGATCCCCTTCCCTGCAATTCAGGAAATTCTGTGAGTTCTGTCTAAGAACCGCCTTTGGGTTAATCCTTGCGCGCACACCCACGTGATATATAATATCGTCATCATGCGAACAATCGTAGAGTTACCTGACGACCAAGTGGCAGCGGTTGCCCAAATTTGTTCGCGACAGGGTATTTCGCGGGCTGAAGCCATTCGTCAGGCTTTAGCCCGGATGATTGCCGAGCAGGAAAGCGGTGAATTGGAATCCGCTTTTGGAGCTTGGAAGAATAGCAAACTGAAAAGCCGGGAATTTGTGGATCAACTGCGGGACGAGTGGACCGAATGAAGGCCATCTTCGACAGTGATGTCTTGATTGATTTTTTGCAGGGCCTTGTCCAAGCGCGGGACGAAATCAAAAAATATTCCGAACCCTGCTACTCCGTCATTTCCTGGATGGAAGTCATGAGCGGCGCGGAAACATCCGAAGAGACGACCTCGGCGCGGCGTTTCCTTAGCGCCATGAAAATGGTGAACGTGACTGGTGCCATTGCCGAAAAAGCGGTGGAGATCCGAAAAGTGAATCGCGTGAAACTCCCCGATGCGATCATCCTGGCCACGGCGGATATCGAAGGCTGCATCCTGGTCACGCGCAATATCAAGGATTTCGACGCCAGCGATCCGCGGGTCCGGATTCCGTACTCCGTTTAGCAGGATTGTTCCAGACGGTCCCAGACCCTTAAGGCCGCTGGTTTTGTTCGGATTCTCTTTCGGATGCTGCGCCTTGATGTCTTGACATCAAAATCATGATGCTTATGACGCCTTCGTGCGAACGACGTTGACCCTGGACGATGACTTGGCCGGTGTGCTGAAGCGGAAATCCCGCGAGTCAGGCAAACCGTTCAAGGAACTGCTCAACGCCACCCTGCGTAAAGGCCTGGCCAGCGAGTTCCAGGCAGGGCCCCACAAAGCCATCGCCGTGCGTCCCCACGATTTCGGGATCCGTCCGGGGCTC
>JBMOHI010000437.1:0-2595 GCA_049317925.1 Terrimicrobiaceae bacterium | reverse complement strand
GTGGCCACCGCCATTGCCGGACAAACCCGCGCGCGGATTTTTCTGGAAGGCAAAGCCGGACATGCCGGGACCACGCCCATGACTATGCGTCGCGATGCCCTGGCAGGGGCGGCGGAATGCATGGGTGTGATCGAAGAGCGCGCCGCGGCGGCGGGCGGCCTCGTCGCCACCGTCGGCGAGTTGCATATTTCCTCCGCCGCCAGCAACGTCATTCCCGGCGAGGTGAACTTCACCCTCGATCTACGCGATGCGGATGACGCGAAACGTGAATCCTTCCGCGATGCGTTGTTTGCTGAACTGACGGAGCGGATGACGAAACGCCAGCTCGCGATTCGCATCGAAACGGCCCTTTCCTCACCTTCCGTTTCCTGCACGCCGCGGCTGACCAACGCCCTGGCTGAATGTGTTTCCGCCCGTCAAGGCACATGTCCGCTCCTGGTCAGCGGTGCCGGCCACGATGCCGTGGCGTTGGCGGAGGTCACTGCGGTCGCGATGCTTTTTGTCCGCTGCCGGGGTGGCCTGAGCCATCATCCGGACGAATACGCTTCGCCGGAAGACATCGGTCTTGCCATTGGGGTATTGACCGACTTTCTCTCAAAGTTTCCCGTTTCATGAGCAACCTGATTCTCCGCAACGCCCAATTGGTCCTCGACTCGGGCATCATCCGAGGCGAGGTCGCGGTGGAGGACGGCGTCATTACGGAAGTCGGGCCCGCGATTTCCGAAGTCTCCGCCATGGACCTCGATGTGTGCGGAGCCTTCGTTTTTCCCGGATTTATCGACGCGCACGTCCATTTCAACGAACCAGGGCGCGAGCAGTGGGAGGGTCTTTCCACCGGGTCCGCCGCCCTGGCCGCAGGCGGAGGAACGACCTTCTTCGACATGCCGCTGAATTCCGATCCCCCGGTCCTCAACGCCGACGAATTCCATCGCAAGCGGAAACTCGCAGAAGAAAAATCGCTGCTCGATTTCGCTCTTTGGGGTGGATTGTGTCCTGGTCAGACCGACGCCATTGACGGGATGGCGGAGGCCGGGGCGGTGGGTTTCAAGGCCTTTCTGTGCGACAGCGGCATCGCAGAGTTTCCGGCGACAGACGCCGCCACGCTGCGCGCGGGCATGACGCGGGCCAAACGGTGGAACCTCCCCGTGGCGGTTCACGCCGAATCGCCGGAGGTGTTGGCGGGCGTAGTCAGAAATACCACCGATACCTCCATGCGCGCTTTTCTCGACAGCCGCCCCAAGGAGGCCGAGGTGGCCGCCATTCGCATGGCGTGTGAAATCGCCGGGGAAACCGGAGCCGCCTTGCACGTTGTGCACGTCAGTTGCGCCGAAGGTCTGGCCGAAATCGATCACGCACGGAAGTCCGGTGTGGATGTCAGCGCGGAGACGTGCCCGCACTATCTGCTCTTCAATACCGACGATGCCATCCGCATCGGAGCGCGGGCCAAGTGTGCCCCGCCTTTGCGGGAGAAAGAGGATGTGGCGGCTTTGTGGAAAAGTCTGCTCGCCGGGCAGGTGGACACCATCGGTTCCGATCATTCCCCCGCCCCCTTGGAGCTGAAAAACGGGGAGGATTTCTTTCAAATCTGGGGTGGTATATCCGGATGCCAGCATGCCTTTCCCGCCTTCCTTGGCGAACTCCGCCGCAGGGCCCCCAAGCAATTCGCAAAGGCCGCAGGCTGGCTCGCGGCCAACCCGGCCTCCCGCTTCGGATTCGGAAAGCGCAAAGGCCGGATCGCCGTCGGCTATGATGCGGATTTTGCCCTGGTCGATTTTCGCAAGGCTGCACCCATCGAGGGGAAAACGCTCCTGACCAAACATCCGCTCAGTCTGTACGAAAGCCACCACTCGGGATGCCATGTGATTGATGTCGTCCGCCGGGGCAAATTCCTCGTCCAGCGCGGTGAGATCACTCAACCAACCACCCGCGGTATTTTCCTTCGGCCTACCCATGAGTAAGCCCGCCAAATCGCTGCGAGTCAGCCCGCGCATCCGCATTTACGCCGGAGACGAAATAACCCTCGGACCCGGCAAAGCGGAACTGCTCCGCCTCGTAGCCGAGACCGGAAGCCTGAGCAAGGCGGCCCGGCACATGAAACTGTCCTACATGAAAGCCTGGCTCCTCGTGCAAACCATGAACCGCTGCTTCCGCCACCCGCTCATTCTGGCCGAGCGCGGCGGTTCGGGCGGGGGCGGCGCCATCCTCACCCCGCAGGGAAAGCGGGTTCTGGCCCTCTATACGGAAATGGAGGTCAAGGCCTGCACCGCCATGGCCGCCCCGTGGAAGCGATTGAGAGCGTTGCTGAAATCCTCTTGATCGTTGCTTTCGGCTTTGCGTTATATCCCGAGTAATATAACGGGTTTCTATGCGTCTCATTCTTCTACTGATGGCCGCTTTTGCCCTCAACCTGAGGGCGGGCGAACTCTCCATCGCTGCGGCTTCTGATCTGGTTTACTGCCTGGAGGAACTTCACGCTGCATTCAGTAAAGAACATCCTGAAATCGAACTGAAAACCTCGACTGGTTCCTCGGGAAACTTCTTCGCCCAGATCAAAAACGGTGCGCCGTTCGATGTTTTTCTCTCTGCGGACCTGAC
>JBMOHI010000436.1:0-2610 GCA_049317925.1 Terrimicrobiaceae bacterium | reverse complement strand
ACGTATTGGCTTTATCCCCGCGGGACCAATTTCGAGGGGGCCATCGCGGGAAACTTCATTCTGGCCAAGCAGATTTCGCCCGGCCGGTTCAATCCGATCTTCATCGGGGAAGGGCCGAATCTGAACGATGCGATTGCGAAGAGTTCCAAGAAAAGCTGCATCGACATCAACGGCGCGACCCACCTTTTTGTGCATGTGAGCAGCTTTGATGCGCTCGAACGCACTGCCGAGACCTCAGATTTGATCGCACGCTGGAAACCGGTCTGCAATAGCGATCCGGGACATTAGTCTGAGAGCCTCGGGACTTCATGCGGCTTGCCGTGCAGGCTGCGACTTGCTCACATCGGCGAATGGAACCAATTAGTGAGTTGCTGGCCATCCGCCGGCAGAAACTCGAAGCCTTGCGGGCCGCGGGGGTGAATCCCTTTGGCGGACGTTTCGAGACGGACGGAAAAATCGGGGAAGTGCGGGCGGCCTTTGTGGAAGGCGGCCCGGTTCGGGCAGCCGGCCGCATCACAGCCCATCGCGACATGGGCAAGAGCCAGTTTCTCGATCTTTCGGATCTGACCGGACGGATGCAGATTTTCCTGCACGCTAAAGAATTGGGCGCGGAAGCATTCGGAATATTTCAACAACTTGATCTTGGGGACTGGATCGGCGTGGAGGGCGAGTATTTCACCACGAAAATGGGCGAGCCGACCATCCGGGTGAAATCGTTGACGGTCTTGTCCAAGGCGCTCCGTCCCCTCCCCGACAAATGGCATGGGGTTCAGCACGCGGAAACGAAATACCGTCAGCGCTATCTCGACCTCATTGCCAATGAAGAATCGCGGGAGACCTTCCGCAAACGCATCGCCATCGTGCGGGAGATTCGCCGGTTTCTGGAGGAACGGGCTTTCGTCGAGGTGGAGACGCCCATGATGCAGGCGGTGGCTGGCGGCGCGGCGGCCCAGCCTTTTCAGACCCACCACAATGCCCTGGGCATGGATCTCTTTCTGCGCATCGCACCGGAATTATATCTCAAAAGGCTCCTGGTGGCCGGGTTTCCCAAGGTCTTCGAGTTGAACCGCAATTTCCGCAATGAGGGCATCTCGCGCCGTCACAATCCGGAATTCACCATGTTGGAGGCCTACTGGGCTTTTGCTGATTTCGAACAGATGGCGGAACTGGTGGAGGAAATGGTCTGCCATCTGGCGGAGACCGTCTGCGGCGGACTGCGGATTGAACATAAGGACGCGGAGGGCCAGGTGGTGAAAACCATCAATCTCGCCCGTCCGTGGAAGCGCACGCGCTACGCCGATCTGATCCGGTCGGTGGTTCCCGATTGGTACGAATTGACTTCCGAACAACGCCGAACCCGCTGCGGGGAGTTGCATCTCGATATTTCCCACTGCGTGGCGGATTTCGAGGTGACCCAACATGTGTTTGAGAAGTTGATCGAGGAGAAAACCATCGATCCGCTTTTCGTCACCCATTGTCCAAAGGAATTGGTGCCGCTGGCCCGGCAGAATGCCGACGACGATTCGGTGGTGGATGTCTATGAGCTGGTGATCAACGCTCAGGAGATCTCACCGGGCTATTCAGAGTTGAACGACCCGGATGTCCAGCGGACGCGGCTCGAGCAGCAAAGCGGCGGCGAGACGCAGAAGCTGGATGAGGATTTCTTGAACGCCCTCGAATACGGCATGCCCCCGGCGGGTGGCATCGGCATCGGCATCGACCGCCTCGTTATGATGCTGACGGGAGCGGAAAGCATCCGCGACGTGATTCTTTTCCCGCACATGCGGAAAAAGGAATGACGAAGGACGAATGAATAAGGACGAAGTTCCGGCGGATCTCCGGTGGACCGATAACCATTCGTCATTCGTCATCCGGCCTTCGTCCTTGCCGTCTTTTTTCTGATGAAAACGTTCCCCGGTTCGTTCAACGCGCATTGGTTTCAGCTTTTCAATGCGGTGTCGTTCCAAATCATGATGGGCGCTCCGATCATCGTGTTCGCAAAGTCGCTGGGGGCCTCCTCCACCGTCCTGGGAATCATCGCATCGTTTACTCCCCTGATGACGGTTTTTCAACTGCCGGCCGCGCAGCATCTCGAGCGCTATGGCTACCGGGAGTTTGTGCTAATGGGATGGTCGATCCGTACGGTCTTCATCTTCGTGACCGCAATCGTGCCGGTGATGGTTTTTCTCGACAATCCGTCGAAGATGGCGGTGTTGCTGGCGATTTTGTTCGTCTTCAATCTACTGCGCGGTATCTCCTCGACCGCCTGGATGCCGTGGATGACGACGCTGATTCCCGAGGCCAGCCGCGGTCGCTTTCTCTCGATTGATCAGCTCTTCATGTACGCCGGATGCCTGATCTCTCTTCTGGCTTCCGCAGTCGTGATGACCGGACAGGTTGACCCGTGGGAATATTCGTTTGTTTTTCTCATCAGCGCAGTGGGGGGCACGCTGAGTTTGTATTTCATCAAGCGGATCCCGGATGTGGCCCCTGGAGAATCCGTCCGCCGAAGCTCCCAGAAAGTACCCTGGCGGGCGATGCTGGCCTATCCACCTTTCCGGGAATTGCTCATTTTCAATGTGCTTTACATGGCGGTGATCGGGAGCCTGG
>JBMOHI010000435.1:0-2613 GCA_049317925.1 Terrimicrobiaceae bacterium | reverse complement strand
CGTTGCGCAGGCTGAGCGGAAACCGCACGTACAACATCACCACGAGCCGGATCAGTCCGGAAAAACTCCGGAAGATCCGGGTGTTTCAGGATGATGCCTACCTGTCGCTGGACTACATGAAGCAGGAGGGGGAGATTTACCGGAGGGAGGCCGGCGAGATCACCCGGGACAAGATGCAGCGAGGAGCGGATACGCTGGGTGATTGGCTCCTGGATATCCCCCACTTCCATGAGGGGTCTAACGCATTGGTAGATGGTACTCGCTTTGGACTCCATCAAGTCAGCGTCCCAAAGCTCCTCAAGTTTTGCTTCCGGGAGGAAGGCCGAGGTCAGATTGGCCTGGGGATCAAGATCAATGGCGATCACTTTCTTGCCCATTTCCGAGAAAATCCAGGACAGATGATAAACCAGTGACGTTTTACCAACGCCGCCTTTGTTGTTGAAAAAGGTGAGAACGGGAACACTCATGGCGCTTTGCGGATGATCACGGCGATGAAGTTGTCTTCAATCTGGAATTCTGGCGGAGGATTTCCGTTCTTCGCCAACGCTTCGCGGGCGATAAAAATGCCTGCGCCAAAGCGTTGGGCGTAACCGAGAACTTTGAAGGCAGAGGCCAGTTGGGGATTGCGGTAATCTGCATGGCCCGGTTGCCCGAAGTTTTTTGCGGTAATACTGCCGTAGGGGCCTCCGGGATTGCTAATCTCAATGCGATCATCAAACCAATAGACCCGGACGGGGGCATTGGTATCTTCGTAGGTGCGGTGCATGACGGCGTTGCGGACCAGTTGCTGCAGAGCAACCATGGGATAAGGGCTCGAACGAACCTCCTTGTCTTGAGAAGTGAAGTTCACACTCGTGGTAAGGTGCGCAGCCAATTTCTCATCGAGGCGACGGAGCATATCGCTGATCGTACCGCTGATTTCGGCCTCGTCGGTTACGGGATCAGAAAGCTTTACACCGTGAATCCGCAAGAACTGGATGTAATGTCCGGCCACCCAAGTGCGCGGTGATGTTCCGATACAGAGCAGGCCGAGAACCGTGGGGATTGGTTCATCCACTGACGCGATCATGCCGCACGAAGCCAGGCGCTGTTCGTAGGAGCGGGCGTTGGCCGCCAAGATATCGGCGGCAACGGCATTGGGCAAATAGTCATTCTCAAATGTGGTGCGGGTCAAATCAGCTAATGTGCATGGCGAAACCGGATGCGCTTCGAAGTGGAGGTCCCGGTAACGGCGTTTCTCGTTTAAGATTCGCTCGTCCTGTGGCGACGCAATTCCGCGACGAGGACCAGTACGAATCCAAATGCGGCCCTTGAAGCGCACGGGCGGCGCATCAGCTGGCCAGACCGTAACAACGGCCATTTCCACACCCTTCAGCACCCGCTTCTCAACCGTCATAGTTGGCGGAGGAAGGATATTCCCGCTGGATTTCAAATCAGCCAGCGTCAGAAGCAACTGGTCGGTCACGGCGATGTTTTTGGGCGTTCCTTTATCATCAACGCCAACAAAGAGTACGCCCGGCTTCTGATGGTTAGGTAGGTCGTTTGCAAAAGCGCAAATGGCCTGTGGTCCCTTTTCTGGCGCATCTCCGCTCCACGATTCCTTGCGCTCGGCTCGGTCTGATTCAAGATCATCGAGGAGTGCCTCAAGTTCGTTGTCTGTTAGACGAGTCATTGTGAAGCTATTCTACGGTGGTGGCGGCACCAAAGCCAACACACGATATTCGATGGAGGCGCCGCAAGCTCGTAGTGCCCGGCGTGGTGGCGGGCCATGGGTCAGGATTGGTATTCCGTGAAGCTGCTGGCGAGGCCAGCGAGGGTTGCCGGGGTGTGTTTCTGAAAGCCCTTTTGGTCAACGTAGATGAAGCGATAGACAACGCCGTCTTCCTCGGCACTGGCAGCGGTGGCGTCATCACACCATTGCTTCAGGCGTGACATCTTTTGCGGGAGGTCGAGTTCCTCCCGGCCTTTGGTTTCAATGATCCAGACCGTATTGTCCGTGCTTCGGGCGATGAAATCTGGCGTGTAGTTGGAAAGATCGCCGTCGGCTTTCACGTAGTCGATTTTGAAGCCGATCGCGAGGTAGTTTTTGGCGAAAGCCGACACGTCGGGCGCGGCTTGAAGAAACGCGGCGAAGGAAAGCTCGAAACCGCCGGAATTTGCTTCGCCTACCGTCTTGTTGAAGATGGATTTCTTTGCAGCCAGAAACGGACGATGCTCGGTGCGGAATGGCCGGGTGTCGCGAAGACGGATGCGGTCTTCGATTCGTGTGGAACCGGTGTTCGAGATCGTGAGTGCGTTCATGGCGGTCTTGAACGAGTCGTAGAGGATTTTCCCGGCATCCGGTTCCGAAAGGTTGCGGAGAATAACGGGGTCCTCAAGATCAACCGGCGAGGGATCAAACAAATAATCGCGCACGAAGGTCTTCACCTTGCCGTAGAGCACATCGTAGCCGCCGACCAGGCGGAGGTCCTTGAGCAACTGACGGGCAAAGAAAGCGACGACGGAGCGATAGTCCGCAGGGCCGGAGCCATCGAGATGCACTGTGTGGTGGATTTCGTCGTCGAGCATCGTCTTGAACACGATCTCGCGGGTTTCTTCCGGGGTGAAGGGTTT
>JBMOHI010000434.1:0-2613 GCA_049317925.1 Terrimicrobiaceae bacterium | reverse complement strand
TCGGACGCGACCATGTCGAACGCCTGCCCGACGGCACCGTCTGGCTGAAGGACATCCCCATGGTCGATCAAGGCCAGAAAGGATACTGTGTTGTGGCCTCGGCTGAGCGGGTCTTGCGCTACTATGGCGCCGAAGTCGATCAGCACGAACTGGCCCAGATCGCCGACAGCGACAGCTCCAAGGGCACCAGCCCGGATGCCATGTTCGATTCGATGAAAAAGCTTACCGCCCGCTTCGGCGTGAAGACCAAGTCGCTCTACGATTGGGACGTCGCGGATTTCCTCAAGCTCATCGACGAATACAACCGGGCCACCAAGCGGGGCAAACTCGCTCCCGAGATCACGCTCTCTGGTCAGGTTATTGATGTGGGTAAGTGCTTCGATAAAATGAATCCGGGGATCTATCGGGAGGTCCGCCTGAAGAAGACCGCGGATTTCGGCAAGTTCCAGCGCGAGATCCAGCGCAGCATTGACGAGGGCATCCCGCTCTTGTGGTCCGTCCGGTTGGGATTCGTTCCGGAAAAGGAGATCCCGCAGGCTTCCGGTGGCCACATGCGCCTCATCATTGGTTACAACGCCGCCACCAAGGAAATCGTCTATTCCGACTCGTGGGGAATGGGACATGAGCAGAAACGCATGCCGTTCGCGGATGCCTGGACGATCACCAACGGTCTCTACTCCCTCCAACCCATCGGGACCTGAAAATCACGAACTCTCACTTATGTTCACTAAACAAGAAAGTGCCTCTGCGGTCTTACGGTTATTGGCAATTAGTGATCATTAGTGGTTCAAAACATCCGTGAAGCGCATCCTCATCCTCTCCGCCTCCGTTGGTTCCGGCCACGTGATGGCGGCGGACGCCCTGGCCAAGTCCTTCCGCGCCCGCCCGGATATTGAGGAGGTGCTGGTCGATGATTCGCTCGACCACACCAATGTGCTGCACAAGCAGCTCTATTCCACGCTCTACAAACAACTCTCCAAACAGCTCCCGAAGTTTCTCGGCTGGTGGTATGAGACCAGCGACGACCCGTGGGTCTCGGACCGGGGCCGCGTCGCCCTTGACCTCACCCAGGCTCTGCCTCTCATCAATCTCGTCCGCGAGTTCAAGCCGGACTCGATTATCTGCACGCATTTCATGCCGGCCGGCGTGCTTTCCTATCTTATCGGCATCGGCCGGCTCGAGGCCGAACTCGGCATCGCCGTGACCGACTTTCATTTTCACGCCTATTGGATTACCCGCGCCTTCCACTGGTATTTCGTGGCCCAGGAGGACGACAAAATCCACATGGAAGGCCTTGGTCTTCCCGGCGAGCGCATTCATGTCACCGGCATCCCCATCGAACCGGAGTTCGCCCGGCCGGTTGATCGCGCCGCCGTGCTCACCCGGCACAATCTCGATCCCGCCAAACCCACTCTTCTCGTTGCCGGTGGGGCTCTGGGACTCAGTCCCGCCATCGCGGTGGTGCGGCGTCTCCTCCAGCTCAACCGCGACTTTCAGGCGATCATAGTCTGCGGAAAAAATACCGGCCTGCAAAAGGATATCGAAGAGCTCACCGCCGGACGCGGCGACCGATTCCGCGTGTTGGGCTACACCAGGGAAATGCCCGACCTGCTCGGGGCCGCCACCCTGCTGCTGAGCAAACCCGGCGGTCTCACCACGGCCGAAGCTCTGGCCCGCGGTTTGCCCATGGTCGTGCTTGATCCCATCGGTGGACAGGAGGAACGCAATTCCGATGTCCTGCTTGAGGCCGGGGCCGCGATCAAGTGCACCGAGGTGACCGTGCTCAACCACAAAATCAGCCGCCTACTCGACGATCCCGCCCGCATCGCCGCCATGAGTGAAAACGCCCGCCGCCTGGGCCGCCCCACCGCAGCCTCGGACATCGCCCGCATCGTGGCCGAATCCCCCGCTTGCAAGCCCGCCATCATCTCCCGCCAACGGGAAAAAGCTCTCCGCAAACGCATCGAAGCCCAAAAGGGATGAGGAGGATGGTCATTGGTCAATGGTCATTAGTCATTGGTTTCCGCCGCGCAAAACTCCCTGCCAATAACTATTGACCCATGACCAATGACTTTTTGTGGGGCGTTGCCAGCTCCGGCTATCAGTGCGAAGGCGGATACAATGGTCCCGGTCAGCCGCAGAACAACTGGGCTGAATCCGAAACCCAGGACCGCGTCATGCGCACCGGGCAGGCCGCTGATTTCTGGCACCGCTACGAGGAGGACTTCGCCCGCTGCCGCGCCATTGGTCTCACCGCTTTCCGCCTCAGTATCGAATGGCCGCGCGTGCAGCCCTCCAGCGGCACGCAGCGCTCCGCACCGCCGGAGTTCGATCTTGGCGCCCTCGATCATTACGCGGACATCATCGCCGCGTGCCGGAAGTCCGGTCTGGAGCCCGTGCTCACCCTCCAGCATTTCACCCATCCCGCCTGGCTCGGGGTGGACGCTTGGCTGGATGACGAAACGCCCGCGCTCTTCGAGCGCTTCGTTGCTGTCACCGTCGCCCATGTCAATCAGCGTCTGATCGCGTTTCATCACCAGACTCCCTTGCATTGGTTTGTCACCCTTAACGAGCCGAATATGCTCGTTCTGAACACCTATCTGAACCGTCATT
>JBMOHI010000433.1:0-2623 GCA_049317925.1 Terrimicrobiaceae bacterium | reverse complement strand
ACCCATCGGTGCCGCCATTGCTATAGGGATGAAGCGGGTTGCCCTCGATCTTGGTGGGACGCCCGTCTACCGTGGTGACCACCAGCGGCATGGCCCCTTCGCGGATCGGCATGGCCGTGGCATAGTACAAAAATTTTCCAGGAATTCCCCACTCCACACCCTTGTTGAAGGGGACCAAATACGATTCCGGCCGCCGGCATCCGGCCAGCCCGACACCCGCGAGCGCCATCGAGGCGCCCATCAATTTCATGAAATCCCGCTTTGAAAGCCCGCTGTCCTGATAAACATCGGCCCCACGCGGAAATTCCCGCATCAGCGTTTGCTCGAAGCCGGGGCTGTTCTCCAGTTCGGCCAGACTGCGCCACATGGTGGGCTTTTCCGGCATTGGAGGATGTTGGAAAATGCGTTTCATCGGTGGCAGCCTCCACAATTAACCGGCGGGTTGACGTCCCACTCTTCTTTAAATTTCAGTCCCATTTCCCGCTGTTGCTGGGGCGATTCCGCCTTCCAGTTCAAATTGTAGATCTCGCTCGGGGGACGCAGGTTGTTTTCCGGAGCGCGATGGCAATCCAGACACCAGCTCATGCTCTGCGGTTGATGTTGATACACGACAGCCATTTCATTGACCGCTCCATGACACGAATAACAACTCACCCCGCGGTTCACGTGGGCCGCGTGATTGAAATACACATAGTCCGGCACCTGATGAATCCGCACCCAGTTCACCGGCGGGCCGTCCGCCTTGCCGCCATTCCACGCCGCCCGCACCGCCGTGAGCCGGGGACTGTCCGCCTTCACCTGGGTGTGACAACTCATACACGTCTGCACCGAAGGCACATTGGAATGCGAGGCCACCTCGACGAAACTGTGGCAATAGCGACAATCCATTCCGAGCTGCTGCACGTGGAGAGCATGCGAAAACGGAACCGGCTGCGTCGGCTGATACCCCACCCGCGTGTACTTCGGCGTGAAATAATACGTGATCCCCGCCGTGACCGAAGCCCCAAGGACACCGAGACAGACCACGAGCTTCCAGGGAAGCTGATTGGTCCATTTCGGGAAAAAATTTGCCATACGTCAGGGCGGTCAAGTAGCGATAAATTTACGGTGAATTGCCACCGTTTTGCGATGGAATGCCCCGAAACACTATTATCAGAAAAACTAATGGCAATCGTTTTTTACACTGGATTGGAGAGATTTTTTTCTTGTCCTCTGAACCAGCAGAAAGTCATTCCCGTCCGGAGTGAAAACCGGCTAGTTTCCCCTTCATGACCCGATGGATTCTGTGCGGAGTGCTGATTTTTTCCGTCCTGGCCCACGCCCAGGAAACCGCCCAACCGCCCCTGCCCACGCTGAAGCTCGGAATCAACGGAAAGACCATCACAGCCGAACTCGCTGACGAACCCCACGAACAGGCCGCCGGCCTCATGTTCCGGGAAAAACTCGCCCCGGACAGCGGCATGCTTTTCATCCTTCATCCACCGCGCCGCGCTGCCTTCTGGATGAAGAACACCATCCTTCCGCTTTCCGTCGCCTATATCGGGGCCAACGGCGTCATCATGGAGATCCACGATCTGCAGCCCCGCAATGAAAAACCCGTTCCCAGTGCTTTCCCCAACATCGCCTATGCCTTGGAAATGGAGCAGGGCTGGTTCGCAAAAAACAGCATCCTCCCCGGCGAACGCCTCACCGGACTGCCGCCCCTGCCGCGGCCGTGATTTCCCTCGATCCCTGAATCCATGAAACCCTCCGAACTTCACTTCACCCAGCGGAGCGGCTGGCTGCGCGCCGCCGTGCTCGGCGCCAACGACGGCATCCTTTCCACCGCCAGCCTCATTCTCGGCGTGGCCGCAGCCAACGCCACCCAGCACAGCGTTCTCGTCGCCGGTCTGGCCGGACTGATCGCCGGGGCAATGTCCATGGCGGCGGGCGAATACGTTTCAGTCAGCTCCCAAGCCGACACCGAAAGCGCGGATCTGGAACGCGAACGCGAGGAATTGGCCAACGACGGACCCAACGAACAGGCGGAACTGGCCGCCATCTATGTCTCGCGAGGACTCGACCCCGCCCTCGCCGACCAGGTCGCGACGCAGCTGATGGCGAAGGACGCTCTCGGGGCCCACGCCCGCGACGAACTCGGCATCTCCGATACCCTCAGCGCGCGCCCCGTCCAGGCGGCCCTCGCCTCCGCGGCGTCCTTCGCCGTGGGGGCGGCACTGCCTTTGCTGCTGGTGCTGATCGTGCCGCGTTCCGCCCTGGTCTGGACCATCGCCGGCAGTTCCCTCTTCTTCCTGGCCCTGCTTGGCTCCCTCGCCGCCCGGGCCGGAGGCTCCCCGGTCGGAAAAGCCGTCCTGCGCGTGACGTTCTGGGGCGCCTTGGCCATGGCCATCACTTCAGCCATCGGGGCCCTGTTCGGCGGGGTTCCGTGAGGGGAGATCCGGCAATCGGGACGACCCGGGGGATTTTTCGCTTGCGGCCTCGAACGACAAACCGGAGGGTAAGTCTCTTCAGCGGCAGGATGACAGGCTTGGCGGCCCCGGCCCGGTCGCGGCATCAGCAAAAATGAATCAAGCCCGGATGGCGAAATTGGCAGACGCGCCAGATTTAGGATCTGGTGGAGCAA
>JBMOHI010000432.1:0-2642 GCA_049317925.1 Terrimicrobiaceae bacterium | reverse complement strand
ATTTAGCCGGTTTTAAGCCGCAATTCGCATTTGCCTTGCAGGGGCGGGCTCCGTATCCTGCCCCGCTCTCATGAATCTCACTGACCTTCTTTTCCTGGCGCAGACTGCCACCGCGTCCCCTGCGGGTGCTGCCGCGCAGCCTCCGGCTTTCATGTCGATCATGCCGTTGATCTTCGTCTTCGTCATTTTCTACTTCCTGCTCATCCGTCCCCAGCAGAAAAAGGCGAAAGAGCATCTCAAACTGGTGGAGTCCCTCAAAACGGGCGACAAGGTCGTCACCAGTGCGGGCATTCACGGCATAATTGCCAACGTGAAGGACAAGACCATCATCGTGAAAGTGGCCGACAACGTGAAACTCGAATTCGACCGCGCTGCCGTGACCATCGTGGAAAAATCCCCCGAAACCACCGAAGTGGTCAAATCCTGATCCCGTCCGGTTTCGTCCTTCGTCATTAAGCCTTAGTCCTTTCCCCACCCATGTCTCCCGCACTGACTTTCTTTATCGGGCTGCTGCTCCTTGTTCTGTTCTTCTGGTATTTTGCCACGGAGTTGGCTGGGCGCAAACGCTGGCTGGGTTTGGTGCTTTCGGTTTTGCTGGTCGCCTTCTGCCTCGAAGCCGCTCTGCCTCCCGATAAAAAAATCGGCCTCGGTCTGGATCTACGCGGCGGGACGTCGTTTCTGATCAAGCTTACTCCGCAGGATGGTAATAAAATCACCACCGATCTTCTCGACCAGGCCGTCGAGGTCATTCGCAAGCGCGTGGACGCCTATGGTGTGAGCGAACCGGTCATTACGCCGCAGGGCACGGATCGCATTCTGGTGCAGATTCCAGGGTTGGACACCCAGCAAATCGAGGTGACCAAGTCGGAACTGCAGCGGGTGGCGAAGTTGGAGTTTGCCTCCGTCGCGCCGGGCGGGGCTGAGCGGATTGCCCGCATCGAAGCCGGTGAGGACATCATGCCTCCAGGATTTGTGGTCAAGACCTACAAGGACAAGATCGAGGACAAGGAAGTTGAGTTCAAACTTCTGGTCAAACGCAAACCGGAGCTTTCCGGCGAGCATGTCAAAGCGGCCCATGCCTATTTCGACCAACAGGGCTATGGCGTTTCGCTTTCGCTGGATTCCGAGGGCGGAAAAATCTTTGGCGACATGACGGCGGCAGCCGCGCCCACCCGCGGACAGATTGCCATCATGTTGGATGGCGAGATTCAAAGCGCTCCCTCGGTCAACAACGGCGCCATCTACGGCGGCAACGCCCAGATCAGCGGACGGTTCACCGACAAGGAGGCGCGCGATCTGGCCAGCGCCCTGGAGAATCCCCTGCGCGTTCCGGTCGAGATCGAGGAAACCCGCAGCGTCTCGCCCACCTTGGGAACCGACTCGATTCGCAGTGGTGTGCTGGCCGGCGTAAGCGGCCTCATCCTGGTTTTCCTCTTCGTGATTCTTTATTATCGCCTGGCCGGCATCGTCGCCTTCGTCGGCCTGCTGGTGAATATCGTCCTTCTCTTCGGACTGATGGCCATGTTCAACTTCGTGCTGACGCTGCCGGGCATCGCCGGAATCATCCTGACCATCGGCATGGCGGTGGACGCCAACGTGCTCATCTACGAACGCCTGCGTGAGGAACTGGCCGCGGGCAAGTCGCTCTCCACCGCGCTGGAGGCCGCCTACAACAAGGCCTTCAGCGCGATCTTCGACGCCAACGTCACCACGCTCATCACCGCGGCCATCCTCTTCTGGCAGGCCACCGGATCGGTCAAGGGATTCTCCGTCACCCTCATTCTCGGCATCATTGCTTCGATGTTCTCGGCCCTCCTCGTGACCCGGACGATCTTCCGCTGGTTGATCGATCTCGGCTGGCTCAAGAAGCTGTCCATGCTTGATTTGATCCCCAAGAAAAAATTCGATTTCCTGGGCAAGCGCACTCTCGCGGCTGTGGTTTCGGTGCTTCTCATCGGCGGCTCGATTGCCGTGGTGGCCCTGCGCGGAGAGAAAAATCTGGGCATTGATTTTCGTGGCGGCGATCTGCTTGTTGTCGATTCCACCCAGCCGGTTACGGTGGTTCAGGCCAGGCAGGCGCTGGAAGGAATCGGACTGGCCGAGGCCCAGATTCAATTCGAGCGCGAGGGCATGAAGGAAATGCTCTCCTTCCGTAGTCCCCAAGGCACCGCGGACGAAATTCTGACCAAACTGCAGGAAACCTTCCCGCAGAGCGGCATTGTCTCGGTTTCCCAGGAAAATGTCGGCCCGCAAATCGGCCGCGAATTCGCCAAGCGCGCCGCCATCGCCCTGGCCTTGGGCATGATTGGCATCCTGATCTATGTCACCATCCGCTTCGAGTTTTCCTTCGCCCTCGGAGCGGTGGTTGCCCTTCTCCACGACGTCATTATCACCGTCGGCATCTTTTCCCTCATCGGCGGCGAGTTGTCGCTGGTCATGGTCGGCGCGATTTTGACCATCGCGGGATACTCCATCAATGACACCATCGTGGTTTTTGACCGCATTCGCGACGGACTCAAACAAGGCGAGCGCGGGTCCACCCAGACCCTGATGAACACGGCGATCAACGAAACCCTCGGCCGCACCATTCTCACCGGCGGCACCACCTTGCTCTCGGTCGGCGCGCTGTATTTCTTCGGCGG
>JBMOHI010000431.1:0-2645 GCA_049317925.1 Terrimicrobiaceae bacterium | reverse complement strand
CCTTCAGCCGTCTTTTCAAACGCGTGACCGGCAGGACCTGCACTGCTTTTATCAACGAGATCCGCCTCGGGCACGCCTGCCGCCTGCTTCAAGAGACTGCGGAACCGATCACCGGCATCTCCCTCGAGTGCGGCTTTCACAACCTGTCCAATTTCAACCGCCAATTCCGAACGCGCTATCGATGCAGCCCACGGGAATACCGTCGCCAGGGCCACCGAGTAGCTCCGGCAGGAGCGGAGGCGCCGGATGCGGCCTCCCTTCTCGTGTAGTGTCTGCCAGTGAATCGCGCTTTGCACCCACGGTAGAAGTCTGATGCCGACGGGAATGTTCAGTTCAGTCTGAAGCCGGCGGGAAAAATAGTAGCCCGTGGCGGACCAAAGCACGTTGGCCAGGTTGGTAAAGGTGGCGGAAATCCATTGACAAATCAATGGTCACATCAAGCCGCGTCGCCCCCGATTCCGCGCATTCCGCCAACCGTAAAACGCGCCATCTGTCCCGAAACGGACGATCCGCCTGTGGGCAACAAAGCGGGGCACCGGCTCGGGAATTCTTTTGACTCGCAACCGTTCGTTAACTAAAGAACTCCCCTCTCCCGGCGCTTATGAAAGGAATCGTTTTCACGAAATTTATCGAAATGGTGGAGGAGCAGTTCTCCATCGAAACGGCGGAAACCATGATCGAGAGCTGCGAGCTTCCCAGCGGGGGCGCCTATACATCGGTCGGCACCTACAACCACGAAGAGATGGTCAGCTTGCTCGTTCAGCTTTCGAAAATGACCGGGACGCCGGTTCCGGACCTTCTTCGCAGCTACGGCAACTACCTCTTCGGGCAGTTTGCCGTTCTCTACCCCGTCTTTTTCGAAGGGATCACCTCGTCGCTTGCCTTTGCCGGGCAAATTGACGACGTCATTCATGTGGAGGTGATGAAGTTGTATCCTGACGCCCAGCTCCCGCGGTTTGAGTCGCTGTCCCGGACCGACGACGAGTTGAAACTCCTCTACCGATCCGACCGTCACTTGGGAGATTTTGCCGAGGGGCTTCTGGAAGGCTGCATCATCCATTTCGGGGAGCAGAACTCCGTCATCCTCAAGCGGGAGAATTGGGAGGAACCCGGAAAGCCCGTATGTTTCACAATGACGCGGAACCGTTAAGCACCCCGCTGGAACTCGCCCTGCGCCGCGCCGCGCGGGAAAGGAAGGCCCGCCAGGAGGCCGAGGCGCTGCTGGAGCAGAAAAGTCTGGAGCTCTATTATACCAACGAAAAGCTTCGGGTTCAGGCCCACGAGTTGGAAGATTTGGTCAGCGTTCGGACGGCAGCGTTGGAGCGGGCGGTTGAGGCGGCCGAGGCGGCCACATCGGCCAAGAGCGATTTTCTGGCCATGATGAGCCATGAAATCCGGACCCCGCTGAACGGGATCATCGGGCTGGCCGACATGCTTTCGCTTTCACCGCTCGACGACCGGCAAACCTCCCATTTGAACCTCTTGATTCGAAGCAGTCACACCTTGCTGACGCTGCTCAATGACATTCTGGATTTTTCGAAAGTTGAAGGCGGTCACCTGAGATTGGAAGAGCGCGAATTCGATCCCGCCGCGGAGCTGCAAAGCACGGCGGCAACCTTCCGCCCGGCAGCCATGGCCAAGGGTTTGGATTTGGAACTTGAGATGGGGGAATTGCCGGCGGCCGTTCGCGGCGACAGCCACAGACTCCGGCAGATCGTTTCCAACATTCTCTCAAATGCGATCAAGTTCACATCCCATGGAAAGATCTCCCTGCGCGCAACGGGAAGCCAGGAGGACTCGGGCCGGTGGAGGTTGGATCTGCAGGTGAAGGATACCGGGATCGGCATCCCGGAGTCCTCGCTTGCGCATCTGTTCGATCCGTTCTCCCAGGCCGACAGTTCCACCACGAGAAAGTTCGGCGGCACCGGGCTTGGCCTGGCCATTTGCAAGCGCCTGATCGAAGCCATGGAAGGAGGGATCACGGTGGAAAGCGGACCGGCAGGCTCCGTGTTTCGCTTCCACGTCCTGTTCGATGCCGTCGCATTCCCCCGGCCCGTTTCCCCGACAGCGGGAACTCCCGGCGACCCCTTAAGCCCCTGCCAACTCTCGATTCTCCTGGCCGAAGACAATGAGATCAACCAAACCGTTGCCCTCTCGCTTCTGGGACGGCTCGGTCAGAAGACAAGCCTGGCCAGGACAGGGCGGAAGGCCGTGGAAATGATCGCCACGGGTCACTACGATCTCGTGTTCATGGACATGCAAATGCCGGAGATGGATGGCATCGAGGCCACCAAAGCGGTGCGCCAACTCGCCTTGGAAAAACAGCCGCGGATCGTCGCCCTCACGGCCAATGCTTTCGATACGGATCGCGAGAAGTGCTTCGCGGCGGGCATGGACGGGTTTATCTCGAAGCCGTTCCGGTTAGAAGATCTGCGCCGGGAGATTTGCGACACGTGCCTCAAATGTGAGGCCCGGTCGCCTGTGTCTGGATCTGGTAGGGACGGCTGACCCGATCGCGTCATTCCCAATTCCGCCTGTGCCGACAAGAACGCCAAGGCGGGACAGCCAGTTAGAGTCTTCCGGATTGTTTACTGTAAATCACTTGCTGCGTTGCGTCCTCATTGGCAAGTGGGAGAGTAAATCCC
>JBMOHI010000430.1:0-2647 GCA_049317925.1 Terrimicrobiaceae bacterium | reverse complement strand
CCGCAATCCCAAATCACAGCCCCGAAGTCAGGCTTCACATCCGCCACCATCCGGCGCAGGGCCTTGGCGAACCCATAGATGGCGTTGGTCGGTTCGCCGCGGGAATTGGTCAGTCCACGAATGGCAAAAAAGGAGCGATAAAGATAGTAGTGGCCGTCCACCAGCAGCAGGCGCATGGGGGCATCCTAGCGGGATGTCCGTGGCGAGGCCAGCGCGATGAGGGGAGTATGCAGCTTGACGGGGGGCGGGATGTTTTCTAGCTTGCGCCGCTTGCATGTTTTCCAGAACCTTCGCGCCTGCCGTTATTTTTGCGCTCCTCCTCGCGCAACCTCTCGCGGCCCAGTCTCCCACTCCGACGCCAGCCGCTCAGAACGCCGCCGCCGCCGGGCCGTCCTCGGCTGACGCCGAAGCGGCTTTTGCCGCGGTCGAAGAATATGATTCCGCGGGGAACACCCAGGAGGCCATCAACGGCTACAAGCGCTTCATTAAAGCGTTTCCCGCTTCGCCCCTGGCCTCGAAAGCCCAGTTCCGTATCGCCCAGTTGCTCGACGTCACCGGCAACCCCAACAAAGCCTTCGACGCCTACCAAACACTGCTGAGCCGCTACCCGGATACCGCAGAGTTCGAAAAAGCCGTCGCCCAGCAGGTCATCATCGCGAACCAGTTCCTGCAAGGCCGCCGCCTGGTTTTTCTCGGCATGCCCGTCTTGCCCGGAACCGAACGGGCCCAGAAGATGTATGAGGCCATCCTGAAGAACGCCCCGTTCAGCAAACACGCCCCCACCGCCCAGTTCAATCTCGGGCTCTCCATGGAACGGCAGGGCCTGGTGAACGACGCCCGCGCCGCCTATCAGAAAGTTCTCGACCGGTACCCAAACAGCGACGTCTGTGACGATGCTCTCTACCAGATCGGCTACATTTACATGCAACAAGGACTGACCGGAAACTCCCAGGACCTCTCCGCCCTCATTCTGGCCAAGGAAACCTTCGAAGACTTTCTGCTCCAATACCCGAAAAGCGAAAAAGCCGCCCAGGCCCGCGACAACCTTTCCAACATTGGCGACAGCGAAGCGGGAGACCTCATGCGCATCGCCAAGTTCTACGATTGGTCGAAGGACTACAAATCCGCCATCATCTACTACAACGACATCCTCCGCAAACAACCCAAGACGGCCGATGCCGAAATCGCCAAGTCACGCATCGAGGAGATCCGCGGCGAGGTGGGTGACGACGCCCTGCGGGTGGGAACCGATTCAGCCGAGTCCGGCGAGAAACTCGCGCTGCGCCGCCGCCTCCAGGCCCAAGTCGAAACCTCCTCGCTTTCCGATTTCGACGGCCCCCCCAAGCGCGACATCGTGCCGGACGAACTCCCCGTGGTCAAACAGCCCAAGTTCCGCACCAACGTCCGCGATCTGCAGCCCCTGCCCGCCCCGGTCGAACCCATCCTGCCTTCCGAATGATCCGCCTCGCCACTGCTCTCCTTGCCACCGCTCTTCTCGCCGGTTGCGGCTACAAACTCGGGGAAATCCGTCCCACCCCGATGCGTTCCGTCCGCACCCTCGCGGTTCCGACCTTCAAAAACAAAACCTTCGAACCCCGCGTGGAGGTTCTCCTGGCCGACACCTTCATCAAGCAACTCCAGCGCGACGGCACCTACTCGATCGTGTCGGACGACACCGCCGACGCCATTGTCTTCTGCACCCTGGTCAAGGTCGAACGCTCCTCGCTGCGATCGGTGCAAAACAACGTCCTGGCCACCAGCGAGTTTTCCATCAACCTGGACATCAACTATGAAGTTGTGCAGCGCGTTACCGGCATCGTTCTCATGCGCGGCCGCGTGAATGGACGTTCCTCGTTCTTCGATAACAACGATCTTCAGATGACTGAGCGCCAGGCCATCCCGCTGGCTGCCCAGGACGCCGCCAACCAGCTGACGGTCAGGATCAGCGAGGGTTGGTAAAACGCCTTGCTCACCATCGTCCCGACGCCCATTGGGAATTTGCAGGACATCACCCTGCGGGCCATTGAGGCGCTGCGCGACGCCGACCTGGTCGCCGCCGAGGACACCCGCCACTCCGGCATTCTTCTGCATCACCTCGGCATCAAGAAACCGATGGTCAGCCTGCACGAACACAACGAGGCCTTCCGCTCCTCCACCCTCGTCGAGGAGATCGCGCAGGGAAAATCCGTCGCCCTTATCACCGACGCCGGCATGCCCGGGATTTCCGATCCCGGCTTTCGACTCATCCGCGCCTGCCGCGAACGCGACCTGCCCGTTACGGTTCTGCCCGGACCAAGCGCTGTGTTGACCGCTCTCGTCGGCTCCGGTCTGCCGGCCGCCACGTTTTATTTCGGTGGATTTCTGCCGGTCAAAAGTGGACAACGCCAGGCCGAGATCGAGCGGGCGCTGGCCCGGCAGGAGACCAGTGTTTACTTCGAGTCGCCCCATCGGCTGGTCAAAACCCTCGCCGTCCTGCAGGAACTCGCACCCGCAGCCGTCATCTGCGTGGCCCGCGAACTGACGAAGAAATTCGAGGAATACCGTCGCGGTCCCGCCGGAGAATTGCTGGCGCACTATCAGGAGCGTCCGCCCAAGGGCGAAATCACACTCGTCATCGCCCCATGAGGCAGCCGCCGCTCTTTCCCTC
>JBMOHI010000429.1:0-2675 GCA_049317925.1 Terrimicrobiaceae bacterium | reverse complement strand
GACGGGCATTGCGGCCTGCCCAGGGATTTGCTCTTGGAAAAAACCGTCGTCCTGCTGGGCACGGACGCCGCCATTGTGAGCGAAGCCCTGGAACGTTTGCTCCTGGACTCCGACCTGGTTTTTGAGGAACCGCTCATCTACCTGCACACGCTGCGGTCAGCCGAACAGGAGATTGCCACCCGGCTGCGTAATCTGGCCGCGAAGTCCTCATCCTATCCCCCCATCGCCATCGAAAAAGCCCTCCCCTGGGTGGAGGAAAAAAACGGCAAAGCCCTCGCGCTCAATCAGGCCGAAGCGCTGAAGCAAGCCCTCTCCTCCCGCGTGCTCGTCATCACCGGCGGCCCCGGCGTGGGCAAAACCACGCTGGTCAATTCGATCCTTCTCATTCTCCGCGGCAAAAAAATCAACTGCCTGCTCTGCGCTCCGACCGGCCGCGCCGCCAAGCGACTGACCGAAACCACCGGGCTGGAAGCCAAAACAATTCACCGTCTGCTGGAATATCAACCCGGCGGCGGCGGATTCACCCGCGATGCCGGACGCCCGCTCGACTGCGACCTTTTGGTAACCGACGAGACCTCGATGATTGATGTCCCGCTTTTTAGCAAACTGCTGCGTGCCCTGCCCGCTCACGCCCATCTCCTCCTCGTCGGCGACGTGGATCAACTCCCGAGCGTCGGGCCGGGCTCGGTCCTGGGCGACATCATTCGCAGCGGCGTGGTGCCGGTCGTGCGACTGACCGAGATTTTCCGTCAGGCCCAGGGCAGCCAGATCATCAGCAACGCCCACAAGATCAATACCGGCCAACTGCCCGACCTGGAGGGGAGCGCGGACTCCGACTTCTTTTTCATTGAGCGCGACGACGCGGATGCCACCCGCGCCACCATTCTCGATCTGGTCAAAACCCGCATCCCCAAACGCCTAGGCTGCGATCCCGTGCAGGACATCCAGGTTCTCTGTCCGATGAATCGCGGAACCCTCGGCACCCGGCAAATGAATGCGCTTTTACAGGACACGCTCAATCCCCGGCGTCCTGACGAATCGGTGGTGGAAAGCTTCGGCTCCCAATTCCGCCTGCGCGACAAGGTCATTCAGACCCGCAATAACTATGACAAGGACGTCTTCAACGGAGACATCGGCCGGATCACGGCGATCAACCCCGATGAGCGTGAAACAACCATCAACTTTGATGGTCGCGAGGTCATTTATGATTTCGGCGAACTCGATGAAGTTTCACCCGCCTACGCCATCACCATTCACAAAAGCCAGGGCTCGGAGTTTCCCGCTGTGGTGCTTCCCCTCACCATGCAACATTACCTCCTGCTCCAACGGAACCTCATCTATACGGGTCTCACCCGCGGCAAACAGTTCGTCGTGATCGTGGGCGAAAAGAAGGCCCTCGGCCTCGCGGTCCGCAATGGCCAGGCTGCGCAAAGATTTTCCGCATTGTCAGAAAGACTCAAGGCCTGAACTCCCGGCAGAGCCAGCCCGCAGTCAGGAGGTCACCCACAAGGCCGTCCCGAGGGACAATGCCGACAAAATGGTGCTCAACGCAATGGAACCCGAAGCCAGCGCTTCGTCGCCGCCCATTTGCTTCGCCATCACGAACGCCGCCGCCGCCGTGGGGCTTGCGGCCATCACAAGGGCGATCCGCATCTCCTGCGCTCCCAGTCCGGCCAACCGTCCCAGGGCAAAGACAAGGAACGGCAGCACCGCCACCTTGAGCAGAGCCGCCGCCACAATCCATGACCTCCGCCCCCGCATCGACGTGATGGCCAGCGAACCGCCGATGCACAGCAGCGCGATCGGAACCGCCGCCGCACCAAGCGCGTCCAGGGCGCGATTGACGAATGCTGGCAGCGTGATGCCCGCGAAAGGCAGCGCCAATCCCAACAGACCGGCCAGCAAGAGCGGATTGGTCGCAATCGAACGCAGAGCCCGCTTCCAATCGGATCCATGCAGCGATCCGGGGTGCAGCACCATCACCGCGAACACATTGTAAAACGCCATCAGCAGCACCATCACAATCACCGCAGTGGCAAACGCCTTTTTGTCTGCACCCAGACTGTAGGCAAGCACCGGAACGCCAATGTAACCTTGATTCCCGCGGAAAGCGGACTGCATGATTGTGCCGCGTCCGCTGGCCGGCATGCGCAGAGGAAAACTCACCCCCCAGGCGATCAACGTGATGAGCACGGTTCCCACCAGCAAAACGCCGAAAAGCAGCCCGGTCTGCCCGCCCGATTCCCCCGCATGACTGGCCGACGTAAACAACAACGCCGGCAGCGCGATCCAGAAGGCCAGCTTGTTCAGGTCGGACATGAACTCACGGCCCAAAAACTTGATATGCGCCAAACCCGCACCCAAGGCGATCAACAGGACAAGCGGCGCGAGCGTTTCAATGATGGGCATGGGGAGAAGTCATTGGTCAATTGTCATTGGTTATTGGTTGCCCTCTGTTTCTCCACCAGTGTCCCGCGGGTGACGCCGAGCTGCGATTGCGCTTTCAAATCGCGCCATAGACTCTCGCCGCTGGAGTTTCCGCCGAGGAGAGATTGGTAGGCGCGAAGGATCTTTTCCGTTTCCTCGGCTGATTCTTCCAGAAGTTCGACCCGGAAATGCCGCAGGCCGGCTACGCAGAGATCCTCAAAATGCGCGGCCCCGGTTTGCGCGGCGGC